>JBAPPP010000199.1:0-2289 GCA_049280175.1 Rhodanobacter sp. | reverse complement strand
TTATCGACGGCACGCTGAAGCAAAATGCGCCGCTGATTGAAGCGAACATTCGAGCGCTGGGCTTCAAGCTTTCGGACATCAAGGCGATCGTCAATTCCCATGCGCACAGCGACCACGCTGGAGCACTAGCGCAGTTGGCGAAGGATACGGGGGCGCCGGTCTATGCCAGCCAGGCGGGCGCGCTTGCGTTGCGTCTAGGAGGCAAGGATCCGGCGGACCCTCAATACGACGGCAACGTGAAATTTCCGCCAGTCGATGCCAAGGCCGTTGCAGACCGCGGGCACGTACGCGTCGGCGATCTGGATCTTGTAGGGCACGCCACTCCGGGACACACGCCTGGCAGCATGAGCTGGACCTGGCAGTCGTGCGAAAAGGGGAAATGCCTGCACATGGTCTACTCCGATAGCCTTACCGCTCTGACCAATGGCACCTATCGATACACCGACGATGCATCCCACCCTCAACGCGTCGAACAGTTTCGCCAGTCGATCGCGAAAATCCGCAGCATGCCTTGCGACATATTGATGACCGCCCATCCCGATGCGAGTGACTTTCTGCAGCGTGCCATGCCGGATGCATCGGAGAGACAACCTGATGGACTTGTGGACACCACGGCTTGCCGTCGCCTCGCAGACGAAGCTACGCGAACGTTGGATAGCGAGCTCGCCGGCGAAAAAAGCTCCGGCGCGACGGCGACGAGTCACTGATGCAGGTGCGTTCGGGCCTGATGATCACTACTGCATGCCTCTGATTATCCAGAAGCCAGTCGTCGCGGCTCTTCCCGCTGAAGACGCGTCGGAGAGATTTTGCTTCGGCCACAAATAACGAAGGCGGCCGTGGCCGCCTTCGTATCGCAACGGGTAATGCAGATCAGGCGGCGATCGCCTGAGCCATGTCGGGCACGATGTCGTCGCCACACACATCACGCCATAGGTGATACATCGCTCCGAACATCACCGTGAATGCCATCAGAATCACGGCGATATAAACCGGAATGATCACCACGAGCACGAGCCATGCGCCGACGAGCTTGCTGAGCAGAATAAGCAGGAGGGCCACGAGCGCGATGGCGATTGCCAGGCCAATCCAGGCTAGGACAGCGCTCAACGCAAACACGAGCAGCGGCAGCACGTTCTTCAGCGCGCCGATCACGCCGTCGCCGATGGCGCCCAGCACGTTGCGACGGCGCAGGGCGACCTGGCCAAGGCTGATCGCGTAGAAGCCCATTATCAAGAGGCCGAGCAATGTGGACAGTGCTATGGCGATCCCGAAGCCTTGGGGCAGCGCCGGAGGTGGCAGGTGGTTGGTTTGTGCAGTCAGCGCGTCCATGTACCAGCTGGCGATGCCTCCTCCCGTCGCCGTGATGATCAATCCAAACATGGCGACATAGACCAAAATCAATGCCAATCCGTAGCCGATGAGGCGCAATGCCTCGCCCTGTCGATAGGGTTTGAAGATGTCGAGTGCGCGAGCCGGCAGTCCACGCTCGGCTGCATCGACTACCTGCAGATAGCCCGCGTAGAGCGGTACGAGCAGCAGACCTAACAGCACTGAGACGGCCATGATCCAACCGAAGGTTGCTAGGCTCGGCGGTGTGCCCGCGCTCATGGCGTGGTATTGCAGCGGTAGCGTGATCAGTGACGGTAGAAAGCACGCTAGCACCAGGAAGGCTGCCCCTCCGAGCAACGGCTTCGGATGGCGGTAGCCCACGCTGAAGCCGCTCTTCAGCCAGCCGAAGCCAGCCAACGGTCCCTTGGATCGTGTCGTCATATTTGCTTCCCTGATGATCGGCGCCCCCGCGCCGTGCAGTCCCAGCATAGCGGGTAGCTGCCAATGCCATCCAGGCGTACTCAAAGCCTGGAAGACCTATCAACAGTTTTGCGACGCAGCGACCAGCTAGCTAACCGGTCAGAGTCCCTTACACATAGCCATCAATGCCATGTCCGTTTGCCACCCGCGCTGGCGGGGTTCATCTCGACGCTCAAGGTGAAAGTGCGTTGCTCGTCCGGCCGCATGGCGCCGACACCCACCAGCTTGCGCGCGATTTCCTCGCCGCGTTCGTTGCGGATAGTCAGCACCATCGAGTATTCCCATGCGCCGCTGTCAGCGGGATTGCGGAAACTGCCTTCCACGCGCAGTGGCGTGGATGCCGACACGGCGGTCGCACTGTTGGGCTCGCTGAAGCGCAGCTTGTGGCGGCAGGCGGGACACACGCCCGCACTTTCCAGGATGGTCTCCCGGCAGTGCGGACAAGTGCGCGTCGCCCCGGCCGTGCCCGGGGGTGTGGTG
>JBAPPP010000198.1:0-1511 GCA_049280175.1 Rhodanobacter sp. | reverse complement strand
GCCCCAAGGCTGCATGCCGAGCGGCGTGGTGACGCGGCCGCCCTCTTTCAGTTTGTCAAAAAACCTGATGGTCTGGTCCCTGTCGTCCATCATCAGGATATGCGCGGAGCCTCGCATCGGCTCGGCGTCGTCATTGTCGGAAGCGTAAAACTTGACGCCGGGTCCTTCAAACCGGGCATGCATGATCTTGCCCCGCATCCCGTCACTTCCTGCCGGCAACCCGTCGGCCCCATAGCGCAGAATCTCGGTCACGCGGCCAAGTCCGCATTCGCTGTAGAACTGCAGCGCCCTTTCACATTCGGTGGTAAAGAACAAATAGTTGGAAAGCTGCATTGGAAGCTCCCGTGCCCGGTTGACGTTATGGAATGATCAGAAACGGCTGGCCTTTCTTTACCGTGTAGATCAGCAGAAATTTGAGTGCAGACGTCCGATCCGGATTGTGGAAGATCATGTGTTGTTCGCCGGCCTTGTCCTGGTAACTTTGCCCAGACGTAAACCGGCGCAATTCTTCGCCGAAGTATTGCGACTCCGCGACCCCCTCCAACACATAATTGAGGCCGACCGATGGGTGGTGATGCGGTGGAGATCCGACACCGGGCGGAAAAGTGGCAAGCACCAGACGGAAGTCCTCGCCGGCCTCATTGACATAGCTCTGCAGCGTCTCGCGAGTGATGCCCTCAGGCGAGATCGTCGTGCGATTGGGCGAATCGGCTCTTGCCAACAGCGGCATCGATGAAAAGGCACATGCGGCGCCCGCCATGCCCCCCAGAAACAAACGCCTGCGAATATCCGTTTCAATCTTCGGAATAGCGACTTCCGCGGCATGGGACAAACCGCTCGTTCTTGCTTTCCTTGGCATCACAACTCCTCGTTCCAACCTTCATTGACCGGCGAACTGTTTCCTGATCCTCGAACAAGACACGTTTACTTGCTTATTCGCCGATGGACCGGCGTCAGTAAAATGAGTAATTCTCCAGCGCTTCGATGAGCAAAACTGGAGACCGGCGTGCCAACGCTCGATTTGTCGGTTATGCGAACCCTGATGGCGGTCGTCGAGACCGGCAGCTTTGCGCGCGCGGCGCGACGGGTCGGCCGGTCGGAGTCGGCGGTGAGCCTGCAGATGAAGCGGCTCGAGGAGCAGCTTGGCGAGCCGGTGTTTCTGCGGACCGGAAAGCGCATGGCGCTCACGCAGGCGGGCACAACCTTGCTGGGATATGCGCAGCGCTTGCTCGATCTGAACGACGAGGCATTGACCGCCACGTCCGGCGCCTCGCTCAATGGCAGCGTCACGCTGGCGGTTCCCCACGACGTCGCCGAAACCTGGTTGCCCGCGGTGGTCGAGGGGTTTTCCCGCAGTCATCCGTCCGTCGCCTTGCGGACGGTGGAAGGACGCAGCACCGCCGTCTTGGAACGCCTGGCGGCAGGTGAAATCGATCTCGCGGTTGCCTTCAGCGCCGCGCGCGCCGAAGACGCGCTGTGGTCGGGCTGCTTGCCGATGATCTGGATCGGAC
>JBAPPP010000197.1:0-6576 GCA_049280175.1 Rhodanobacter sp. | reverse complement strand
TCCATGTTGGGCATCGCTGCGCTCACTCCAACCTACGCACTCCCCGATAGGCCACAGCAGGGCATTCCCCCGGGCTCGACGGGCGCTTGCACACAAAACCTTGCCGTTGACTTGGTTATCACTGCAGCCATGGGATCGCCCATGCAGGGCGACACACGGAAGCCGCCAATGAAACGCAGCCGCAAGGTGCTGAGCTGGATAACGGGAGTGCTGTTGGTGCTCGTCGTCGTGCTGGTGATTGTCATCGCCAACTTCGACTGGAACCGGCTCAAGCCCTATCTGGCTGAAAAAATCAGTCTGGCGATTGGCCGTCCGGTTGCGATCAATGGCGATTTAAGCGTGACCTGGCAGCGTGAACTGGCGGGGGGTGGGCTGGCAACACTGGTCCCATGGCCCGAATTCACAGGACGCGATCTCCAGATCGCCAATCCATCCTGGGCAAGCCAGCCGCAATTCGCGCGCATCGATGCCGTGCGTTTTCGTCTATCACCGTTGGGGTTGCTCGTTCATCGCATCAGCATCCCGTCATTGCAACTGACCCAGCCTGACGTTGATCTCGAACGCAACTTGCAGGGACAAGCCACGTGGGATTTCAGCGTGCCGCAGAGCGCGCCGTCGACATGGACGCTTGAACTGGGCGCGATCGGTTTCGACCGCGGCCAGATCGCGCTGAATGATGCGCTCGGCAAGATCAAACTGAAGATCAACGTCGAACCGCTGCAACAGGCCATTCCCTACGACCAGATCGTGGCGCAGGAATCGGCCGACGCGCGTACGCAGGCCGGCAAGACCGCGGGTGCGGAAGCGGGCAAGGCCGTGGCCAATGCCGAAAGCAATGATACAGACAGCGAAAGCCACGCCGCCGCCAGCAAGACGAGGTACCAGTTTGCGTGGAAAGCGGACGGCACCTATCAGGGCGTGCCGGCCAGTGGTAGCGGCCGGATCGGTGCCGTACTGGCCCTGCAGCAGACCGACCAGCCGTTCCCGGTACAAGCCAGGCTGCAAGTCGGTGATAGCCATATCGGCCTGGTCGGCACGCTGACCGATCCAACCCACCTGGCGGCACTCAATCTCAGATTGTGGTTCGCCAGCTCCAGCATGGCCAAGCTGTATCCGATCATTGGCATCACGCTGCCGGACACGCCGCCGTTTGCCACGGAAGGACGCCTCAAGGGCGAGTTCCATCGCAACGGCAGTCACTTCAGCTACCAGCATTTCCGCGGGCGCGTTGGTGGCAGCGACCTCTCGGGCGATCTCGACTACAGCAGCGCCAGCGCGCGACCAAAACTGAGCGGTACCGTGCAATCGAAACTGTTGCAATTTGCGGACCTGGCGCCACT
This sequence comes from Rhodanobacter sp., assembly GCA_049280175.1. Lineage (GTDB taxonomy): Bacteria > Pseudomonadota > Gammaproteobacteria > Xanthomonadales > Rhodanobacteraceae > Rhodanobacter. The sequence continues at coordinate 5,236 of JBAPPP010000197.1, read as the reverse complement.
GATCGGAGCCGATTCCGACACCGAGAAGCAACAGCGCGGTGACGCCGTCGCGCAACCTGCCGACAAGGCGCTGCCGGTCGAGCCATTCCGCACCGATCGCTGGCAGGCGATGGATGCGGACATAAATTTCAGCGCCGCAAGTATCCTGCGTGGGTCGCGCCTGCCCATCCAGTCGTTGAGCACACATCTGACCCTGAACAACGGCCTGCTGCAACTGGATCCGCTGAATTTTGGCGTGGCCGGCGGCACCGTCAGCAGCCACATCCGCCTGGACGGCGGCACGTCACCGATGCAGGGCAAGCTGCAACTGCAGGCGCGTCATCTCAAATTGAAGCAGCTGTTCCCGACGTTCGAATCGATGCAGACCAGCCTCGGCGAAATCAATGGCAACGCGGACATGGGCATGCGCGGAAACTCGATAGCGGCCTTGCTGGATCATGCTAGCGGCGAACTGAAGCTGCTGATGAATGACGGCGCGATCAGCAAGACACTGCTGGAAACCGCTGGCCTCAACGTCGGTAATATCGTCATCGGAAAATTATTTGGCGACAAGACGGTGAAGATCAACTGCGCTGCTTCGTATCTGGTCGCCACGGATGGTCTGTTCGACGCACGACTGTTCGTGCTCGATACGGAGGATGCCACCGTCAATGTCACGGGCACGGCAAACATGGCCAACGAACAGCTCAACCTCGATGTCGTTCCGCATACCAAGGGCGTGCGTATTTTCTCGCTGCGTTCGCCGCTATATGTCAGGGGCACGCTGAAGAATCCCGATGTCGGTGTGCAGAAAGGCCCCTTGCTGATGCGCGGTGCCGGCGTGGTCGCACTCACCGTGGTCGCCGCCCCCGCCGCTGCGCTGCTCGCACTGGTGGCGCCCAGCCACAATCCGGATGCCGGCGAAAACACTTGCCGCGCCGTGCTGGATCAGATGAGTACGCCGGCCAAGGCCACGCCAGCCGGCAAGACACCCAGCCCCGCAGTGCACTAGGCCGCGGTTGCGCGACGGGTCATACCAGTGTCACTGCGCGCGCCTACCTTCGGTGATCTCGGTCTTCCTGTGGATCGAGATCACCGAAGATGAAGGAGCTTTCCATGAGCGACCAGCACGAAATTCATCATCACCATCATGAAGCGGCCAAGCACCTCGACGAAGCCGCCCGACATCACCGCGAAGCGGCCAAGCATGCGGAAACCGGCCAACACGAAAAGGCCAGCCATCACGCCCACCTGGCGCATGGCCACAAGCTGCACGCGATCGAGCACGCCGAGCACGCCGCAAAGATGCACGCGCACACGCACGACATTCATTGATCGATCGCCTGATGGTGCGCCCCAGCAGGGCACACCATCAGGTGACCCATGCTGAAAACGTTGCGCAGGGCACACGGGCCCGCGGCGGAAAGGGCGAATGGCTGACCGATAGCCTGGTTCGCCCGTCGCGCCCGCTAGAATGCGGGTTACGCCCCCACCCGATGATCCACATGCAACCCGTCAGCAAAGCCCGCCTGCAGATCCATTTCTGCGTATTGCTATGGGGCTTCACCGCGATCCTCGGCAAGCTGATCACCCTGCCGGCGCTGCCGCTGGTGTGGTGGCGCATGTTGCTGGTGGTGGTAGCGCTGCTGTTGATGCCCAAGGTGTGGCGCGGACTGTTCGCGATGCCGGCCCGTTTGCTCTGGGCGTACGCTGGCATCGGCGTGCTGGTGTCACTGCACTGGCTGAGTTTCTACGCCGCGATCAAATTGTCGAACGCGTCGGTGGGCGCCACCTGCATTGCGCTGGGCCCGGTGTTTCTGGCCTTCATCGAGCCGTGGATCGCACGCCGGCGATTCGACCCGCGCGAAATGATGATCGGTATTGCAGTAGTGCCCGGCGTCGCGATGGTGGTCGGCGGCGTGCCCCACGGCATGCGCCTGGGCATCGCGGTGGGCGTGCTGTCGGCACTGTTCGTGGCGCTGTTCAGCTCGCTCAACAAGCGACTGGTGGAACACGGCGATCCGTTGACCGTGACCTGCATTGAACTGGGTACCGGCACCGTGTTTCTCACGGTTCTGGCACCGTTGTTGCCGCATACGGGCGCGGCATTCGTGTTGCCGAATGCGCATGACGCCCTGCTGCTGCTTGCGCTGTCGTTCGGCTGTACCTTGCTGCCATTCACGCTGGCGCTGGTGGCACTACGTCACCTGAGCGCGTTCGGCACCCAGATGGTGACCAACCTGGAGCCGGTCTACGCGATCGTGCTGGCGGTGGTGCTGCTCAACGAACAGCGCCAGCTGGACGGCTGGTTCTACGCGGGCGTAGTAGTGATTCTCGCCGCGGTGTTCATGCATCCTCTGCTGCATCGAAAGGACCAGCAGACAACCCAGCCGGAGCTGCTCGGCACGGCCGAGAGTCACGGCATGATCGACTGATCCGCTGCATCGCCCTCCCCGGAGACACCCCATGAAAATCGCACTGTTCGGCGCCACCGGCCATATCGGCCAGGGCATTCTCGATGAGGCATTGTCACGCGGTTACGAAGTGATCGCCGTCGTACGCGATCCGAGCCGTCTGGCTCAGCGCAATGATCAGCTGAAGGTCGTCACGGGTGATGTCGCCCAGGCTGCGAGCTGGCTCGACGCCGTGCGCGGCGCGGACGCCGTAGTCGCCAGCCTGTCGGCCCGTCGCGACGGCAATCCCGACAGCTTGCCCGCCAACGCCCGCGTGCTGTTGGACAACCTGCCCAGGGCCGGTGTGAAGCGCCTGCTGTGGGTGGGCGGTGCCGCTTCGCTGGAAGTCGCCCCGGGTGTAAGGGTGATTGATGACCCGAAGTTTCCGGTCGAGTGGAAGCCAGAGGCGCAGGCACAAGCCAACGCACTGGACGTCTTTCGCGCCAGCAAGGCCGACATCGATTGGACGTATATCAGTCCGGCCGCCGTGCTCCAGGACGGCGAGCGCAGCGGCAAGTTCCGCGTCGGTGGCGATCAGCTCCTGGTTGATGCCAAGGGCGAGAGCCGAATCTCGGTGGCCGACTATGCGGTCGCACTGCTCGACCGGATCGAGCAGCACGATGCGTTGCGCCAGCGCATTACTGTTGCTTACTGAGTAGTCGTTTGTTGTTTACCCGGCCTGCCGTGGGTGTCCCGCATGCCCTTCGACTTCGCTGCGCTACGCTCAGAGCCTGCCCCGGACTCGATCCGGGGGCGAACGGTTTCATTCGTAGGGGTTGTGGGCCGGATCACTCAGTGGCGGGTAGTTGGGGCCGCGCTGGCTGCAGTTGCCGGCATCGGCATGTCGTGCATCGCCGATGGATCGGCTTGATCGCCATGCATCGGTTCCATGTCGTCATCGGGTGGTGCTTTCGCCACGATGGCCTTGTATTCGGCAGGTGTCAGTCCGGGCAAGACCTTAAGGAACGCGACCATGCTCCAGATCGTGGCGTCGTCATGACTGCTGCCCCACGCCGGCATCGCGCTCATCTTGATGCCGTGCTTGATCACCCAGAACGCTTCCCTCGGATCAACCCGCACCTTTGACAGGTCCGGTGGTTGCGGATACAGGCCGGGTCGTATCTCGGAGTCCTTCATTCCCGGTTGCAGATGGCAGCCGGTGCACATCGCCGCATACTGCCCTGCGCCCTTGAGGATCACCGCCTCGTCGCCGAGATCGGCCGGTACGCTGAGGTCCCTTGCATGATGTGCGATCGAGCGCTCCCGCGCGAACTGCAACACGGCGTAAGTGGATTTCCAGTGCGGGCTGTCGGCACCCACGTTGTACCAGCCGGCCCCGACGAAGCCGATAACCGCCAGCAATCCAAGCAACAACACGATGACCAGATACTTCATATGTGACTCCCGATAATGCGCTGAATCAGAACCAGAACCGCACGCCCGCCACGACGGTAGTTTCGCGCGCCGGCGGATCGTTTGACTGGTTGTCGAAATGAGTGAAGTGATGCGTCCAGTCGATGCCTATGTACGGTGCAAAGCGGCGACTGAATTCGTAGCGCAGGCGCAGGCCTGCTTCCGCCTCGGCGAGGCCCGAATGGATATCGCGTTGCGGATCGTCCTTGCCATAGAAGTTCAGTTCGATATTCGGACTGAGGATCAGCCGCTGGGTGAATAGCAGGTCGTAGTCGGCTTCCAGCCGCGCCGCTGTGCGTCCCTGCGGACCGGCATAGAACGTGGCCGCGAGCTCAAACCAGTACGGCGACAATCCCTGCACACCCACTGCAGCCCACTCGCGTGACGGGCCTTGGCCGAAGTCGTGACGCGCTCCCAGCTGCCAGTCCCAGAACGTCGACGCCGCATGACTCCACAGCAAATCGGCGCTCGCATCGCGGGTGCCATCGCGGCCATCCTCGCCTTCGGTTTTCAGCCATAGCTTGTTCAGATCATTGCCCCACCAGCCTTCCGCATTCCATCCCGTGCTGTCATCGCCACGGGTAGCGTCGCGATACTCGAGGCGATCAAACATCCACATGCCACGCGCAGCCTGATCATTCATCTGCATCGTGTCGACCATCGCTCCGGGCGACATCGCAGACAGCGGCTGCTGTGGTGCCGGCGGTGGCACATGGTCGTTCGGCGCGAGCATCGGCGCAGCGTGATCGGCGGGGATGCGTGACGACATGGCGTCATTCGGTGGTGCTTTCGCCGACGCAGATGCCGGGTGAGGATGCTTTGCCGGCGCAGCCTTGCTGATCGGCCTAGGCTTCGTTGGCGGCATGTCCATGCCCGGCATGTCCTGCATCGCCATCCCGGGCATCGCCTGCATGTCTGCCATCTGCGCCATGGCCGTGGTATCGAACGACAGCAGCATGAGGATCGCGATGATCGACCTTCCGCGCATGCTCATGCCACCACCACCTCGCGAAACATGCCCGCCTCCATGTGATAGAGCAGATGACAGTGGTAGGCCCAGCGGCCCAGCGCGTCCGCGCTGACGCGGTAGCTCACCTGCTGCGCCGGCTGCACCACCACGGTGTGCTTGCGCAGTTGGAACTCGCCGTGCGGATCCTCCAACTCGCTCCACATGCCGTGCAGATGGATGGGGTGGGTCATCATGGTGTCGTTGATCAACGTGACCCGCACATGCTCGCCGTATTTGAACCGCAACGGCTGCGCCTCGGAGAAACGCGTGGCGTCGAACGACCACAGGTAGCGCTGCATGTTGCCGGTCAGATGCAGGGTGAGTTCGCGATCCACCCGCGGCGAGATCGGCGCATCGAGCGTGCGCAGGTCGGCGTAACTCA
>JBAPPP010000196.1:0-9302 GCA_049280175.1 Rhodanobacter sp. | reverse complement strand
CACCACAGCCGCGCCGCGGCCAGCGCGCCGCCGGCCACGTCATAACTGACTACCTGCATGCCCGCCCGCCAGCCCCAACGTGACAGCAGCGCGTTGAACGCAGGCTCCAGCGGTAGCGGGTGCCTTCCCAAACCTTCGGCCTGACGCGACAGATCGGATAGGTCATGGTCGAGACTGGCATACACGGCACCAGGAATATGGCCGTCCAGATAGTCGCGCGCGCCCTTGGCCGGGTCGGCCAGGTCAAAGCGACAATCGACGATCAGCACGTCGTCCGGCGACAGCACCGCGAGACTCGTGGCATCGATGAGTGTCGTACGCAAGGTCATGCTCGACCCATCCTCTGCAACAGATTGAGCAGCATGGCGGCGGTGGCGCCCCAGATGCGATGACCGCCGTGGACAAACTCCACCATCGGTCGAGGATGACCGCGGAAGTCCATCGTATAGCGGCGCAGATTCGCTGGATCCAGGAAGAACGCCAATGGCACCTCGAATACCTCGGCGACCTCATCCGGCGCCGGATAGAGTTGAGCTTCGGCGGCAATGCGCGCTACCACGGGGGTGACGCTATAGCCGCTGATCGTCTCGAAGCAATCCAGATAACCCAGCGGCGTCACCAGCGTGCGGTCGAGGCCGATCTCCTCTTCGCTTTCGCGCAGTGCCGTGGTCAGCGCATTGCCATCAGCGGGATCCGTGCGGCCACCTGGAAACGCGACCTGGCCGGCATGCGCCTGCAGATGATCGGTGCGCACTGTGAGTACCATCCGCGGCTGCACGCCATCGCGCAAACCAATCAGCACGGCGGCCGGTTGGCGCGGGCCGTCGCCCAGCAGTTCGGTCATCTCGGCGTGATTCCAGCCCGGCGCCTTCGGCGGTGTCGACAACGGCCACAGCGCAGCACGCAGCTCATCCATCACGGCACGGTCGGCGCGCGGATCGACACCTGGCTTGCGGGTTGGCAGGATCTCGCGCATGACATGCAGCCGCTCAGCGTCGTTCATCAAGCGCCAGCGGCCGATTTCTTCGCCGGTGCGCAGGCAGCCGACGCAATAGCCACGTTCATCCAGCCGACAAGTGCCGATGCACGGGGTCAACGGGACTAGGCTTGTGGCGGCGCTGGAATGATTCGACATGCCTCGCCATGCTACCACCGGCCTGTCTCGCGCAAGCAGATCCCGGCGAGTCGCCGGGACCTCAGGCGGGCCCTCAGGGCTTGTCTGCAGGAGACTTGATATCGAGCAATTCGATCTCGAATACCAACGCCTCGTTCGGACCGATACGCGGTAGCGCGCCATGTTCGCCATAGGCCAGCTGCGGGGGAATCACCACTCTCCAGCGGTCGCCCACATGCATCCGTGGGATCACGTCACGCCAACCCGGAATGACGCCGTTCACCGGAAAACTCACCGGAGCCCCGTGGGCCCAGGTGCTGTCGAATTCCGTGCCGTCGATCAGCATGCCGCGGTAATTCACTGTCACCGTACCGGTCACGGTCGGGCTGATCGTACCGGTGCCCTTTTGCAACACGGCGTACTGAATGCCCGAGGTCAACTGCACCACGCCGGGCTGCAACTTATTGTGCGCCATGTATTCGGCGCCCTTGCGCGCATTCTCATCGGCGATACGCCTGAATTCGGCGAGTGCGTCAGAGTGCATCTGGCGACCGAGCAGGTGCAGTTGCTGATGCATGTCCTGCATCGACACAGCCGGCTGCCGCTTCGCATAGGCATCCTGGATCGCACGCTGCAAGGTAGGGATGTCGACGTCCGGCTTGCCGTCGGCGAACTGGCTGCCGATCTGGTAGCCAATCGCATAGGACAGCTTGGTCTTGTCGGCCTTCTCAAGCTTTGCCGACGAGGCATCGGCTGCCGGAATACGTTCTTGCGCATACACCGCGCCGCCCAGCAGTAAGACGCCGAGCAACCAGCAACGCAGGTGTGTCATGCCTTTCTCCATCGGGCCCTTCTCTGTGACGGCAACCCATTCTGACGGGTCATCCTAAGCGGTTTGCGGGTTTCGTGCAGCGAATGGCGCTCGTGGCTTGAGAAACCCGACGGCGGCAAAGGTTCCCGCTGCTACCATCCTGGTTTTGCATGTATGGGAAGCCACTCATGGCCTATCGCAATCTGGAAATCACCCATCGCGGCGCGGTGCATACGATCGTCGTCAACCGTCCCGACAAGCTCAACGCACTCAATCGCGACACGCTCAACGAGCTGACGCTTGCGTTCGCGCAGGCCGCCCAGGATGACGCCGTACGTGTCGTGGTACTGACTGGCGCCGGCGAGAAGGCGTTTGTCGCCGGTGCCGACATCGCCGAGATGAACGGTTACACACCGGTGCAGGCGCAGGCCTTCTCGCGCGCCGGGCAGCGCCTGATGAGTTCGATCGAGCGTCTCGGCAAGCCGGTGATCGCACGCATCCAGGGCTTCGCGCTCGGCGGCGGCATGGAGCTGGCCATGGCCTGCCACTTGCGCGTAGCCAGCGAGAAGGCGAAGTTCGGCCAACCTGAAATCAACCTCGGGCTGATCCCGGGTTTCGGCGGCACCCAACGCCTGCTGCGACTGGCTGGGCGCGGCGCTGCGCTGGAGTTGTGCCTCACTGGCGCCGTCATCAACGCCCAGCGTGCTTATGAGCTGGGGTTGGTTACGCGCATGGTGGCACCCGAAGCGCTGGACGAGGCCGTGGACACGCTGGCCGACCAGCTTGCCGTTGCTGCGCCCTTGGCGGCCGCCGGGATTCTGGATGCCGTGCTGCAAGGTGGCGAAAGCGCGATCGATCAGGGCCTGGAATTCGAGACGCAGGGTTTTGCACTCGCGTTTTCGACCGAGGATATGCGCGAGGGAACGACGGCATTTCTGGAAAAGCGCAAGGCGGAGTTCAAGGGGCGCTGAGCATACGGTTGGCGGTCAAGGCATCTGCCAGACCGCCCGATCAAGAGCGAACGTGTCTGAACTGATCGCAGCGAGACGCTGCGATCAATGCTCCCCTCGGTACTTTTTCTCGCCCGCGGCCACCCGAAGGTCGAGGCGATTTTCCGGTGGCGCCAACGGACAGGTGGCGAACCGCGTGAATGCGCACGGCGGGTTGTAGGCCTCGTTGAAATCGAGAATCACCTTGCCGTCTTTTGGCAGCGCGGCATACAGGAAACGCGCGGCGCCATAAGTTTCCTTGCCGGAGGTGCGGTCGGCGAGCACGAAGAACAGATCGCCGCCGGGCTCTTCCTGATACGGCAGCAGCTCATAGGTGTGGCCGTCGCGCTGGAACACCGCCTTGCCCGGCACGTCGACCTTGTCGATGGTGCCGATCACCGTGCCCATCTCCAGCTTGTGCGCCGGATCGAACGGTACCCAGCTGGCAACGATTTGCCAGGTCGGATCAATGGGAAAGTAGTCGATGCCGAGGAAACCCTTGCGTGCAGCGGCGTCGCCATCCCTCACCCGCAGCGCCTTGCGGCCCTCGCGATCGATCACGTAAAAATTCGCCGGGCCAAAACTCACCGTGGTTGGCACCGCGTCGCCGGTCGCATGCGCATCGTCGATCAGGACCGATTCGGTGATCGCCTTCCCATCGATCGTCGCACCACTGTCTCTGCTCAGCGTGATGTGCAAGCTGCCGTCCTTGCCCAGCGTCACCGTGCCCAGATGCGCCGGCCCTGTCTGCAACACGATGTCGTTGTCGGCGGCCATTCCAACGCGGTTGTCGCCTTCCTTCAGCCACTCCAGTCCGATCAGGCTCAACCAGCCGGTTGGCGCCGTAAGTCGCTCCACGCGGCCAGCACGCCACTGTTCAATTTGTTGCTGGTAAGTGTCAGGGGTGGCGGGGGAAACAGTCGGTGATTCAGCGTGCACAGCAACAGCTCCGAAAAGCAAAGTGAGGACAACAACGGCGTTACGCAATACGGGCGTAAACAACATGGGCATGAATCCGCACAGGGCAAGAGCCCCGAGTATGGCCGTCCATTTGCGAACAGGGCAAGCCGCAGGGTTAGAGCGTTCTCAAGCGACCTCGCCCCCCCCCCTCCCCTGCTTGCCCCGAAGAGGGACTCCCTCCGGTCGCATGGGAGGGCTGGGGTGGGGTTGCTCTTCGCGAAGAAGATCAAAAGCTCCACCCCGTCCCAACCTCCCCCTGCGAGCAGGGGGAGGAGCAAAGCGCAGCCCTCGAGGCGGCGCGATGTGCATACCTGCTTGTGATACATGCGAAAGATTTTCAACAGTATGTAGGTTGGAGTGAGCGCCAGCGATGCCCAACACATCGGTGCGGTGATGTTGGGCATCGCCATGCTCACCCCAACCTACGCACTCCCGCACCCCCACACGCTGACCGTTCACCCCATCCGTCCTCCATCTACCGTTCGCCCTGAGCGCAGCCACGTTGCAGCGAAGTCGAAGGAGCCTCGGCCTCAGGGGAAGCTTCGACTTCGCGCCTTCAGCGCTACGCTCAGCACGAACGGCTTTGGCAAACCCGAACCGCTTCGGCGTGTAGCGCATTGGGTGAGTGTGGTTGGTTTTAAACAGGCGCTTAGCGGCCGCGCATGAACAACTTGTCGAGCTCGGCCAGGCTCAGCTGGATCCAGGTCGGGCGGCCGTGATTGCACTGGCCGGAGCGCTCGGTCGCCTCCATCTTGCGCAGCAAGGCATTCATTTCGGGCAGCGTCAGGCGCCGCCCGGCGCGTACCGAGCCATGGCAGGCCATGGTCGAGAGCAACTCGTTCTCCAGCTCCTGCAAACGGCGCGAGCTGCCATGCTGTGCCAGCTCGGACAACACGTCGCGGCTCAGCTGGGCTACATCCGCCCCTTCCAGCAATGCAGGAATACGCCGCACTACGATCGTCGCCGGACCGCTGCGCGACAATTCCAGGCCCCACTCGGCCAGCGCCTCGGCGTGCTCCTCGGCCGCTGCTGCTTCCTTCGCGCTGACAGCAATACTTAGCGGCACCAGCAACATCTGCGAGCGCAGGTTGCTGCCGGCGCGAGCGGACTTCAGCTTTTCGTAGGTGATGCGTTCGTGCGCTGCATGCATGTCCACCAGCACCATCCCGTGCGCATTCTCGGCCAGCACGAAGATGTTCTTCAGCTGCGCGATCGCGAAGCCCAAAGGCGGCGCTTCGCCCTCCTCCGTCATGGGCATCGGCGCGGAAGCCCCGAACACTGACGGGGACTCACCGAGCAAGGCGGCATAACCAGCCAGCGGTGCATCGCGTACGCCCAGACTCAAACGGCTTTGACTGAACTGGCCAGGCCATGCGTGAGCGGCCGATGGTGTTGATCCGGATGCGGCATAGGGCGCGTCCATACCCATGGCAAGCCCTCCTGCCGATTCCGCCACCGACGGCATGCTCTGGCCGGCACGCGTCTGCGCCAGCACTTCGTGCAAGGTGCGAAACAGGAAATCATGCACGAGCCGCTGCTCGCGGAAACGCACCTCGTGCTTGGCCGGGTGCACATTCACATCGACACCGGCCGGATCGAGCTCCAGATACAACACGAACGCTGCGTGACGTCCGTGAAACAGTACGTCGGCATACGCCTGGCGCACGGCGTGCGCGACGATGCGGTCGCGCACCAGCCGGCCATTGACGTAGAAATATTGCGAGTCGGCCTGCGAACGCGACGCGGTCGGCAACCCCACCCAGCCGGATAGATGCAGGCCGGCCATCGCGTGATCGATGCGCAGGCTTTGCGCCGGGAACTCCTCACCCAGCACTTCGGCCACCCGTTGCAGCGCAGCCTGCTCGTTGCTGGCGGCCTTCCAGATGCGCACTGGTTTGCCGTTGTGGCTGAGCCGAAACTCGACCAATCCGCGAGCCAGCGCCAGCGACTTGAGCAGGTCGTCGATATGGGCGAACTCGGTGCGCTCGACGCGCAGGAATTTCCGCCGCGCCGGCACGTTGTAGAACAGGTCGCGCACTTCCACGCTGGTGCCCGGCGGATGCTGCGCCGGGCGTGCCGCCTGCAGCTTGCCGCCGTCGACCTCGATGCGGAATGCCGCATCCTGCCCACGCGCACGCGAGGTCAATGCAAAACGAGACACCGACGATACCGAGGCCAGCGCCTCACCACGAAAGCCCATGCTGGCGACGTGTTCCAGATCATCGAAGCTGCCAATCTTGCTGGTCGCATGCGAGGCCACCGCCAGCGGCAGTTCGTCGGCACGGATGCCGCCGCCATCGTCACGCACCCGGATCAGCCGGCTACCGCCCTGTTCGATATCCACTTCAATGCGCGTGGCGCCGGCATCGAGACTGTTCTCGACCAACTCCTTGACCACCGAGGACGGACGCTCGATGACTTCGCCCGCGGCGATCTGGTTGATGAGTTCGGGAGGTAGCAGACGGATGACAGGCATCCGTCAAGCTTAAGGGAGCCGCCGCCGGCATGAAAGCAACCTGATGCGGCAACGCAGTGGAACGAAGCAGATTCAGCTGGAGGGAATGGTCAATACCGTGCCGGCACGTACCGTATCGCTGTTGATCTGGTTGGCGCTCTTCAACGCATCGATACTGATGCCGTATTGCTGCGCGATGCTGCGCAGACTCTCGCCGGGACCGACCCGATGCAGGTCGCGTACATCTGCATCCGCAGGCGTCGTACGGCTGCTGGCCAACGCGACCTGGGTGTCGTCGCTGCCGCCGGACATCGCCACAGAGCTCTTGTCGGCGTTACCGGCACTGCTCGATGCCAGCTCGACACCGTTATTGCGCGCTGCCTGCGCCGCAAACCAAGTACCTTGCGGCGGGGTCGTTTCAAAGTAGTTTTTTACGCCGCTCATCACCGCTTCGGCGAGCTTGTCCTGATGCTCCGGATCGCGCAGCTTGTGCTCCTCGGCCGGATTGCTGATGAAGGCCGTTTCGACCAGGATCGACGGCACATCCGGCGAGCGCAGCACCACGAAGTTCGCCCGCTCGACATAGCCGCGATGGGTCGGACCGAGTTGCCCTAGCGCGTTCAGCACATTGCCGGCGATCACGTCGCTGGCCTGAATCGCCCAACTTTGCTGCAGATCGATCAGCACCTTGGCCAGATCGTCGCTCTTGTCATCCAGCGTGGTGCCGCCAATGAGTTCCGCGTTTTCGCGATCGGCCAGGAAGCGTGCCGCCTCGTTGGTTTTGCCACGCGGCGACAATACCCAGACCGACGAACCCTTGGCGTCGTCGCTGGTGTAGGAATCGGCGTGGATCGAGACGAACAGGTCGGCCTTGTTGTCGCGGGCGATCTTGAAGCGCTGCGGGAGCTCGATGAAATAGTCGCCGTCGCGGGTCAGCACGGCCTTCATGCCGGGCTGCCGGTTGATGCGGGCTTCAAGGTCACGGGCGACTGCCAGCGTGACGTTTTTCTCCAGCGTGCCGTCAGGTCCGTGCGCGCCCTGATCCTTGCCGCCGTGACCGGCGTCGATACAGACCACCACCTTGCGCTGGGCATTGAGCATCACCGCTGCCTGCCGCGCCGATGCCACGTCATTGTGGGTTGCCTTGCTGCGACCGTGATCGGTCGCTGGCTCGACAACCGCCTCGACGACCGCTTGTGCGGTGGAATCGTTGTCGCTGCTATTGGACGTCGCCGCCACCATGGCACCGCTGCCCGGGTAGAAATCCAGCACCAGACGGTAGCCGCTGCCGGTAGTCGGCTTGAGCACGAAACTTTTCAAGCGGCTGTGCGAGGCCACCTTGGCGGTCAGTTGCAGCCGACCGCCAAGACGGGCGTGAGTCATGCCCCGATACAGCCCTTGCGCCGAGGGATCGGCAAAACCATCGCCTAGCTGGCTGCTGCCCAGATCCACGACGACCTGCCCATCGTTTTGGCTGATTTTGTAATCCAGCGGACCGGAGGCATCGAGCACCAGGCGGGTGTATTCGCTACCCGCCCAGACCCGCGCTCCGTTCAGATCGGCCGCCTGTATCGCAGACAGCGGCGCGACCGTCATGATCGCGACAGCGAAAAATCCAGCCAGGTTGTTCAGGTATCCCCTCATAAACGGCATTGAAGCGCAGTCGTTCGGCGAATGCAAGAATATTTCCCTTGAATATCCGTAGCATGCAGATCATTTGTCAGGCCACGTCAAGTTATAGGCTGCAAGTGCCACATTCCGAACGAATGATTGTCAGAACGGCAGGTCGAAAAATTGCGAGGGAGAATCAGTACTTAGCTCATGCCGAAGCTTGCGGATCCCGCTTCAACGCCATCCGCTGCAGCAGCCTGTACCCTCGCGCCGACAGGGCGCGCAGCAAGGCGTGGCGCCCATGGCCGGCGTAGCTCAATTGCAGCTCAAGATCCGCCGCCGGCAAGGCACCCGCGCCGTGCTCAGGCCATTCGACCAGCACCAGGGCTGACGGATCAGCCAGCGCGTCCAGTCCCAGCCATTCCAGTTCGCCGGGGTCGGCGATCCGGTACAGGTCCAGATGCCAGGCTGGCCGATCCTGCGCCGCATAGCCTTCGACCAGACTGTAGGTGGGACTCTTGACGCGTTCGCCTACGCCCAAGGCGGTCAGCAAGGCACGCGCAAAGCTGGTCTTGCCGGCACCGAGTGGCCCGTGCAGGTAGATCACCAGCCCGTCATCGAGCATTGCCGCCAGCTGCACCGCCAGCGCGCCGGTGGCCGCCTCGTCGGGCAGTGCCCACTGGCGCTCGGTAGCGTCTGCGTCAATCATGAATCATCAGTCCTGACTTCATTCGCCATGCCCACGCTGATCACCCGGCTTCCCGTTGCCAAGCGCACGTAACGGTTCCAGCAGGTCACTGGCCAGAAGCCCGCGCTCTCCCTGTTGCGCGGCAACGTCACCGGCCCGGGCATGCAGGCTCACACCGAGGCAAGCCGCCTGCCATGGCGTGCAGCCTTGCGCCAACAATGCCGCGACAATGCCGGTAAGCAAATCACCCATGCCACCCGAGGCCATGCCGGGATTGCCCCACGGACAGACGTCTAGACGTCCATCCGGATCGGCAATCAGACTACCCGAACCTTTTAATACCACCACGGCCTTGTAACGACGAGCCAGTTCGCGCACAGCAGTAAAACGATCCCGCTCGACATCCTTCGTGGTCACCCCAAGCAGCCTTGCCGCTTCCCCGGGATGGGGTGTCAGGACGGTCGGCGCACTGAACGTGCGCGGCTCATGCGCCAGCAGGTTCAGGCCGTCGGCGTCGAGCACCAGCGGCTTGTTCGTATCCAGCGCGGTCAACCACAACGCATGGCCCCAGGCGGCCTGCCCCAACCCGGGCCCGAGCGCCAGCACACTGGCACGCTCAAGCAGGGGTTCGAGCGTCTGCGGCCCATCAACCTCATGCGCCATCAGTTCCGGAC
>JBAPPP010000195.1:0-6412 GCA_049280175.1 Rhodanobacter sp. | reverse complement strand
GCATCGCTGCGCTCACCCCAACCTACCACCCCAACCTACCGAGTTCTTTCATGCCACGCGCCGACTTCTACTTGATCGACAGCAAGCCACGCTTTCGCGAGCAGCCGTTGCTGCTGGTGTGCGAGCTGGCAAAGAAGGCATTCGCAACACAGCAACCCGCGTTGATCCTGTGCCGCGACTACGCGCAGGCCGAAGCGCTGGATGAACTGCTGTGGGCGTTTGACGACGACGCGCTGATCCCGCACCAGTTGGCCGGCGACGACGATGACGCGAACACCGCCGTGCTGATCGTGCCGCCGGGCATCGACACCGAAGATCGTCCCCTGGTGATCAACCTGCGTGAAAACTGCCCCGCCGGTCAGTACCAGCGCGTGCTCGAAGTCGTGGCCGCGGAGCCCGCCGAACGCGACGGCTCACGCACGCGCTGGCGCGAATACCAGCGGCTCGGCTTCGAATTGCACAAGAACGATATGTAGTTCGCGGGGAAGCATCGCGACTGAAGTGGGTAGGTTGGGGTGAACGAAGCGAAGCCCGGCGAATTCCTCAAGCATCCCGCGGCGACGTTGGGCATCGCTACGCTCACCCCAACCTACAGCCACGTTCGCGCACAGGGTGCACTCCTACGATGCATCGACCGGCGTGGATGGCGTGGTCACGACCGGCGCAAGCGCGCTGGCCAGTTGCTCGCCACTAAGCGGCTTGTGCAGAAAACCATCCATGCCCGCCGCACGCGCGCGCGACTCGTCCTCGCTACCGGAGCGTGCGGTCACGGCCACGATCGGCATGCGCTGCCCGGCATGCTCGCGCTGGCGTATCAACCGGGCTATCTGGAAACCGTCGACCCCGGGCAAATCGAGATCCAGCAGCGCCGCATCGAAACTGGTATGGGCCAGCTCGGCCATCGCAGCCAACCCGTTGGCAACATGGCAGACCGCATGCCCCTGCTGCTCGAGCAAGCCCCGGATCACCGCGGCCACAATCGTGTCGTCTTCGACCAGCAGCAAGCGATAGACGCGGGCTTCGGCGGTGTCTGTGGCTGGCGACGGCGATACTTGCGGCGGCTCGGACAACGGCAACCGAACATGGAACGTGCTGCCATGCGCCAGGCGCGACTCGAGCTCGATGCTGCCGCCCATCATGTCCACCAGCTCACGGCAAATCGCCAGCCCCAACCCGCTGCCAGCCCGACGCTGCGGGCCTTCCTCCTGTTCGAAACGCTGGAACAGACGCGCCTGGCTCGCCTCGGGAATGCCCGGACCCGTGTCGCTGACACTGAACAGCAAACCGTTGGCGATCCGCCGCACACGCAGCGTCACACTGCCCCGCTCGGTGAACTTCAACGCGTTGTTGGCCAGGTTCAACAGCACCTGCTTGATCCGCACTGCATCGCCGATCACCCGCTCGGGCAGGTCGTCGGCCAGCTCCAGCAAGAAGCGAATGCCCTTGGCGTATGCCAGCCCCTGTTCGAGCTGGGCGACCTCGTCGACCAGCTGACGCGGGTCGAACGGTGCGGGCTCCAGTTCCAACCGGCCAGCCTCGATCCGGGCCAGATCCAGCGCATCGTTGAGCAATTTCAGCAGCATCCCGCCGGAGCGCTGCATGGCCATCGTGTAGTCGTGCTGCAGCGGACTGAGCGGCGTGCTCAGCAACAACTCGGCCATGCCCATCACGCCGGTCATCGGCGTGCGGATCTCGTGGCTCAGCGTGGCCAGGAACTGCGTCTTCGCCGCGCTGGCCGCTTCGGCCATCTGCCGTTGCTGCTCCGCCAGCTGGATGCGGTGCCGTTGTGCCAGGCGCCGACGCCAGCTGCGCAGGATCAAGCCGACGATGAGCACCGCCAGCAGCACATACGCCAGCCAGGCCCACCAGCGCTGCCATGGTGGCGCCTGCACCTGGATCGTCAGTGGCGTGGCCAGGTAACCCCACACCTCGTCCGCTCCGGCCGCCATTACGTTCAGCTTGTAATCACCGGCAGGCAGTCCGGCGAAATCCCGCTCGCCGCGATTGTCGACATCGACCCACTCGGTATCGAAACCATCCAGACGGTACCGATAGTGGTTGACGACGGGATTGATGAATGAAGCGACACGTACATCAACATGCAGATCGCGATCACGCCAACCCAACGACACGATCCTGCTGTCCGAAGGCAGGTCATGCACCCTCCCGTCCTGCTGCACGCTCAGATGCATCAAGGTCAGCGGCGGCGGTGCAGGAGTCGAATCGTTCGAGCGCAGCAATCGCTCAGGCTGGAACGCAACGATGCCACCGCTGTTGGCGCCAAACATGATTCCATTCGGCGCAGCGGCGGTCGCGCCACCGCTGAAATCCGCATACGAAAGGCCTTGCGAAGGGCCGAACGATGTGAAACGGCGTGTGCGCGCATCGAGTCGCCACAAGCCGGGATTCGCGAATACCCATAACTGACCTTCCCGATCGACCTGCAAGTCGCTCAGGTCGGACGCAAACTCCTCATGGCTGATGTCGATGCTGTTGTCGCGCACGGCACGATCGTCGGCATAGCGGTAGTGCTCGAACGCAACCCGGGTAGCCACCCAGAAACCGGTGGCGTCGAACGCAAAGATGAGGATTTCCTGGCGCGGCACACCTTGCACGAAAGCGAGCTTGCGGGTCTTGTCGTCCCAGTGCATCAAGCCACCCGCGCTGGCATACCAGAGGCTGCCCCGGTGAAAGGTGAGCTGATCCGGCATCAAGGTATCGGCCGTCTCTTTATCCGGCGACGATGACTCCAACGGCACCGACGTTACGCTCAGGCTGACCGGGTCGATCGCGAATACACCTTCACCCCAGGATGCGACAAATAGCTGCCCGTCGTCGGCACCAGACAACAGCACGGGGCGTGTCATGTGCGCGTTGCCGGGCTTGATCTCGATGAGCTTGCCGCGGTCGAACAAATGGAGCGCTCCGGGAACAGCGAACCACAGGCGGCCACGTGCATCCTCCGCCAGCGCCACGATCTGTTCGCGGTTTCCCTGGACTACATGCTGTGCGCGACCGGTGTTCACGTCCAACTTGTCGATCCAGCCGTTCTCGCCACCGACCCACAGCTTGCCATCGCGACTCATGAGTATCGTCGACGCCGCAATATTGGAAAGGCTGCCGGGGTCGTCCGGAAGATGCGTGAAGCGCGTGAACCCGTTCCAGCCCGGCGGCAAATAGGCAATGCTGGAGTCGTCGAAGGTCACCCAGAATCCACCCTCGCGATCGAGTGCGGTTTGCCATGTCTTGTTGCCGGGCAGCCCACCTGGCAGCAAGGGCTGTCCGGTGATCGACTGCAAGTGTCCGTCACCTTCATCCAGTAACAAGCCGTCGACATCACCCATCCACAGTCGCCCCTGAGCATCGCGCGTACTGCTCAGGATGCGCAGCGATGACAGCTGCTGGTTCGCAAAGGGGCGCGCCACACCGTCCGCACCGATGATCAGCAATCCGCCTGTGACCGCTACCCGGACTTCGCCGTGGTCGCCATCGATGTGCCAGATCTTGCCCACATCACCATGAAACGCGGGATCCACTGGCACGCGATGTATCGAGCCATCAGCCTGGCGCAAATACAGACCACTCTCCGCACCGATCCACAGCCGGCCATCGGCCTCGGCCAGCAGCGCACGCGTGGGGCCAAACGACTCGGCATGCATTCCATCCACGTCCAATGAAACGTGATCGAAGCCGGTTCCATCCACGCGCATGCGGTCCAGGCCACCCTGGGATGCCACCCATAGCTGGCCGTCAGGGGTTTGCGCGATGTTCCACACCTCGTTGCTGGCGAGGCTGGCCGGGTTCCTGTCGTCATGCTCCCAGTGCCGGAAGCGACCGCTCGACGGGTCACGGGCGATCAGTCCATTTGAAATGCCCCCGCTCCAGATGCGGTTGTCGCGGTCGACAAACAGGCAATACACCGCACCCTCAGGGATGGACAGCGGATCGTCGACGGCATGTCGGAAAACCTTGAAGCTGACACCGTCATAGCGCACCAGGCCACCAGCCGCGCCAAACCACATCAAGCCATTGCGATCCTGCGCGACCGCGTAAATCGTTCCGTCAGGCAAACCATCAGCTACACCGTAGCGGCGGAACTGGGGGGTCGCCAACAGGGCTGATCCGACGTTCGATGCCGTCGCCGCACCACCGACGGTCGCGCCACCGTTCGCCACCGGCGCCAACGAAGAGGCCGCCAAAACTGCGTTCAGCACGAACGATGCAAACATGCGCAGATCCCCTCACCCCGATCCATCATGCCAAAACCGGGCCGATGCGGCGAGCACGGCAGCCTGGAGCCTGGGGCCGGCACCTTATTTGGTCTGCGCCTATTGGGACTACCGCGCATGCCGCTGCGGCGCTGCTGTGAAGCTCGCCTGAAGGAACGACTCGATGCCGACAACGCCGACGGCCGCTGGCAACACTCACAACCTCCACATGGAGTGAAACCCAATGAATCTTCAACGACGGAATGATCGGGCCACGGGCAAGGTGCGCGCCAGCGAAACAATCCGTTCTGCAGCGGACTGCTGGCGCGGCCCGTCGGGATCGGCGAGACTTCCGCACATGTTGCGCTCCCGTCCAATCAGCTGGCTGCTATGGCTCACTGCGATCCTGCTGCCGCTTGCCTCGGCGCACGCCGCCAGTGCCGGCTATAGCTACGACACCGTGCACAGCCAGATCGTCTTCAGCATCGATCACGATGGCTACTCGCGTCCGTTTGGACGGCTGCATCTTGCCAAGGGCTGGCTGCGTTTCGATCCGGACAACTGGACGACGGCAGCTACCGAACTGGATATCGATCTATCCGGTGTGGACATGGGCGATGCCGCCTGGAGTGCGGCCGTTTGCAAACCTGCACTGCTCGACTGCGCGCATAACCGCTATGCGCACTTCGTCAGTACCAGCGTCGAGCGCAAGGACGACCGTCACGGCGTGCTGCATGGTCAGCTGACCCTGCGCGGCATCACCCAGCCACTGAGCGTGCCCTTCACGTTCAACCGCGCGGCGAAAACGATCTACGGCCTGCACACCGTTGCCGGCTTCTCGGCGACTGCCACGCTGGACCGTAACGCGTTCGGCATCACGGCCAATCGCGATTCGATCGGTCACGATGTGAACGTATGGTTGGAGCTTGAGGCGATCCTGGATGACCATGCCGGCCAACCTTCGACCAGCCAATCCTCACCCAGTCCACCTTCCAAGGAACAACCATGAGTTTGCGCAGCAATGACCGCCAATGGGGTTCGGTCGCCAAGACCTTCCATTGGATCATCGCGCTGGCGATCCTCGGCAACGGTACCTTCGGGCTGCTGATGGATGAGGCAAGTTCGCCGATGCAGAAGATCAACTGGCTCGCGTTGCACAAATCGATCGGCCTGACCGTGCTCGCGCTCTTCCTGTTGCGCGTGCTGTGGCGCTGGGGCGATGGTCGCCCACCCGAAGAGCCCGCACCGCGCTGGCAGCAGCGCGCTGCACACCTCACGCACGGCGTGCTGTATGTGCTGATTGCAGCAATTCCGCTCAGCGGCTGGTGGTTCAACTCGATCACCGGCAAACCACTGCAGTGGTTCAAGCTGTTCAACGTGCCCGCGCTGGCAGCGAAGAACGACGACCTGCTGCATTTCGCGCATGGTGTGCATGAGTACCTCTTCTGGTTTTTGCTACTCGTGCTGGTGGCGCATGTCGGAGCAGCGCTGAAACATCATGTGTTTGATCGCGACAACGTGCTGCACCGAATGCTGCCATTTGGCCGTCCACACAATGACTCCACTCCCCGAGGAGATTCCTGATGAAACGTCTCGCGTTGCTTCTGGGCATATTCGCCCTTCCCGCTGCCGGTATAGCCGCCGACTATGCCGTGCAACCGGCAACCAGCAAGCTCAGCTTCAGCGACACGTTCCAGGGCACCGCGTTCACTGGCAATTTCAGCCAATGGACCGCGGCTATCAGCTATGACCCTGCTCACCTGGCAACCTCGAAATTCGACGTCACGGTGTCGCCGGCCAGCGCCCAGACTGGCGACAAGGATCAGGAAAAGGCCTTGCCTGGCGCCGATTTCTTCAATGTCACGAAGTTTCCCAGCGCGCATTTCGTCACTACCGGTTTTCGCCAGAGCGGCGCGCAGGTCATCGCAGACGGCAACCTGACCCTGCGTGGCGTGACCAAGCCGGCGAGCCTGATGGTGACGTTCAAACCCCAGGGCACCGGTGCCACGCTGGACGTGAGCGGCAGCGTGAAGCGGCTGGACTTTGGGGTGGGCGGCGGTGATTACGCCGACACCTCGGTGATTGGTGCGGATGTGAAGATCACCGCACACTTGCAGCTCACCGCGAAATAAGCGGTCAAACGCCTGAAGTCACGCCACGCGCAGCAGCGCAGCGCTTTTGTGGGAGCGACTTCAGTCGCGATG
>JBAPPP010000194.1:0-5304 GCA_049280175.1 Rhodanobacter sp. | reverse complement strand
CATCGCGACTGAAGTCGCTCCCACAAAAGCGTGGCGCGGTGAAGTCGAGGTGATCGGCATACCTTTCTCGGTAGGCCTACACTTAGCTTCCTCCCCGGTGCGCGCTCGTAACGCGTCCTTCTTGTGGAATCTGTCCCATGTGCCTTATCGCCTTTGCCTGGAATGTGCACCCACGCTGGCGCCTGCTGCTGGCCGGCAATCGCGATGAGTTTCACGCGCGTCCGAGTGCACCTTTGGCGCGCTGGGACGACGCTCCCATCATCGGTGGTCGCGACCTGCAGGCCGGCGGTACCTGGCTGGGGATGACCGATACTGGGCGTTGCTGCGTGGTGACGAACGTGCGCGATCCGCGTGATCCGCAGGTAGGTGTTTCGCGAGGGATGCTCGCGACCGACTTCCTGGTGGGCAGCATGGATGCCACAGCTCATGCGCAGCAGTTGCTGCGCACCGCTGCGGAATATCGGCCATTCAACCTGCTCACCTTCGATGCGCGCGATGCGTTCTATCTGGGCAATCGGCCCGAGCCGCGGGCGCAGGCGGTGGCGCGCGGCGTGCATGGTCTGTCAAATGCGGACTTCAATACGCCATGGCCGAAGACGCGCAAGTTGATGAACTCTCTTCAGGGCTGGATCGATGCGGGTGGCGACGACGAATTCGCCCCCTTGTGCGACGCGCTCGCTGACGAGCGCGTCGCACCCGATACGGAATTGCCGGATACCGGCGTCGGTCTGGAACGCGAACGCAGGCTATCGCCCGCCTTCATCCGTGGCGAGCACTACGGCACTCGCGCCAGCACGATAGTGGCAATCGGTCATGACGGCGTCGGTGTGATCGTGGAGCGGCGGTTCGGGCCGAACGGCCACTTCGACGGCGAGTCGACGCTCGGGATCGCGGCCAGGTCGCCCCCGGTCTCTTCATCGACATAACGCCCGCAGGGTCGTCACCTACGCGCATCAGCGGCATCGGCGCCTGCCAGTGCCGCTGGTCGCCCGTTAGCCTGCCGGCAACATCCACGGATTGGAAATCACATGCGCATGGAATGGCTGTTGTCGGTCGTCGGCACCGTGGCATTTGCCGGTGCAGTGCATGCGGGCGACTGTCCCGACTGGTCCCCGGTACAGGCAACGCAGGAGCTGAGCGCGCTGCGTGAGCGGCTCGATGGCTGGGGCCATGCGTATCGAGTCAGTGGTCAAACGCCAGTCGATGATGCCGTCTACGATCAGGCATTGAAGCGTTTCGCCGGCTGGCGTCGCTGCT
The DNA here is from genome assembly GCA_049280175.1 of Rhodanobacter sp. GTDB lineage: Bacteria > Pseudomonadota > Gammaproteobacteria > Xanthomonadales > Rhodanobacteraceae > Rhodanobacter. The sequence continues at coordinate 4,047 of JBAPPP010000194.1, read as the reverse complement.
TCCCTGCGCAGGCACCGGCGATGCCCGGTGATCTCGTCGATGCCCGTGGCAACGTGCGCGCACCGGTGGTGCAGACCGGGCTGGCCAAGCTGCCGGACGCCGCTGCGCTGGCCGCGTGGATGCATGCACGCGATCAGCAGGATCTGTGGGTGCAGCCGAAGGCTGATGGTGTGGCGGTCACCTTGTTGTATATGGACGGCCAATTGCTTCAGGCGACCAGTCGTGGCGACGGCATCCACGGAGCAGACTGGACGGCCAAGGCGAAACTCATCGATGCCATTCCCCGGCATCTGCCAAATGCACCGCCGCGCGTGGTGCTGCAGGGAGAAATCTACTGGCGTGTCCCCGGCCACGTGCAGGCGGACGATGGCGGAGCCAATGCGCGTTCGGCGGTGGCTGGCGCGCTGGCCCGCGAAACCCTTGATGCGGCTACCGCCGCGCAGATCGGCCTGTTCGTATGGGACTGGCCCAGCGGGCCGGTCGACATGCCCGCGCGTCTGGCGGGGCTTAGCGCGATGGGTCTATCCGACAGCGTGACGTATACCCATCCGGTGCAGACGCTGGATGACGTCAGGCGCTGGCGGGAGAAGTGGTATCGCCACGCGATGCCGTTCGCCGCCGACGGCACCGTGGTTCGTCAAGGTCATCGACCGCTGGCAACGACATGGCAGGCCGTGCCGCCCGCATGGGCCGTCGCCTGGAAATATCCAGCAGCGTCGGCACTCACCGAGGTGCGTGCGGTGACCTTCACGGTCGGCCGCAGCGGCCGCATCACACCGGTACTGGAACTGGTACCGGTGCAGCTGGATGATCATCGTGTGCAGCGGGTCAGTGTCGGCTCGGTCGCGCGCTGGCGACAGCTGGATATCCGCCCCGGCGACCAGGTCGAAGTGGTACTTGCCGGATTGACCATACCGCGGCTGCAGTCGGTGGTGTGGCGTACAAAACAACGTGCCGTGGTGACGCTGCCGGATGCGCAGACGCATGATCCCTTGAGCTGCTGGCAGGCCATGCCCGGCTGCGAGCAACAATTCCGTGCGCGTTTGCTGTGGCTGGGCGGCAAACAGGGCCTGCAGCTGGAAGGCCTCGGTGCAGGCACCTGGCAGGCATTGATCGACGCCGGCCTGATCCACGATCTGCTTGACTGGATGAGCCTGACGCCTGCACAGCTCGCGGCCGTGCCGGGGTTCGGGCCGACGCGAGCAAGTGCACTGGCTCAGACATTTGCCAGCGCACGCCAACGTTCGTTTGCCCGGTGGCTGCGCGCACTCGGTATGCCATCCACTGGCAGCGCCGAGTTGACGGACTGGGCCACACTGAGCACGCGCAGTTCAAGTAACTGGCAGGCGATCGACGGCATTGGCGCCATCCGTGGAAATCGTCTGGTCGAATTCTTCGCTCATCCCGAGCTGCGTGCGCAGGCTGTGCGGTTGCATGCAGCGGGGGTGCAGGGATTCTGAGGCTGGTTCGGGCGTGAAATCGTAGGAGCGCACCTTGTGCGCGATGCCGCGCCTGCGCGGCCAAGTATGTCGCGGTGCTGCCGGATTGATTTCGCGCACAGGGTGCGCTCCTACATATCGCAAGAGCTCAGCTCTTGAGCTCACCGTCGACGTAATACCAGTGGCCAAGTTCGCGTACGAAACGGCTGGTCTCGTGTTGCCGTTGCGCACGACCACCGCCCAGACGATAGCGAGCGACAAACTCTACGGTCGCATGGTTATCGTCAATGCTCTGATGCTGACGAATCTCCAGTCCCAGCCAGATGGGTGCCGGTAGTTGCGCGGCCAGTCGCAGTGAGGCCGGCCGCGTATCGGCATGCCAGCTCGCCAGCAGGTAGTCCTCGCGCTTCAGCACGTAGGCGCTGTAGCGTGCGCGCACCAGTTGTTCGGCCGAGGTCGCCGCAGCGCCGTCATGCAGGGGGCCGCAGCATTGCGTGTAACCAGCCAGGTTGCCGCAAGGGCAGGGCGTCAGCGTGTCGATCGACTTCATGTCGCCTTTGTACCCGGTTCGACGCAATTCTGCAGTGATGACTGCAGGCGCACCCTGTGATCAGGCGTGTTGATCCGGCGGGATGCGTCGCCAGACACAGCAGCGATTATTGGCCGGCATCGCGATGTCGTCGACCAGGGCGAAGCCGGCGCTGGCCGCCAGGGCATCCACCGCTTCGGCATCGCGGATCGCCATGTGCGCGCCGCGTGCCTGCAACCACTGGTCGAAGGCGGCGTTGCTGTCACTGCTGTAGCGGCCCTGATAGTTGAACGGGCCGTAGATGATCAACGTGGCGTCGGCGCGGGTGACGTTCGGCAGCCGGGCGAACAACTGCTGCACTTCGGGCCACGCCATGATGTGCAAGGTGTTGGCACTGAACACCGCGTCAAACGTGGCGTCTGGCCATACGCCAGCGACATCGAACGCCAGCGGTGGGGGCGTGTTGGGCAGTGCGGCATCGTCTAGCCACGCGCGGATGCCCGGCAGATTTTCTTCGCGATCCGAGGTCTGCCAGACCAGACGTGGCAGTGCGGTGGCGAAATGCACCGCGTGCTGGCCGGTGCCGCTGCCGATCTCCAGCACGCGCTGGTCACCGGCAAGGTAATCGCGCAGCACCGCGAGGATCGGTTCGCGATTGCGCTCGCACGACGGCGAGTCCGGTTTATCCTCGTGATGGATGTCGCTCAGACCGGTCGGCCGCGCAGCACCCGTGCGGGCAGCATCAGCAGCGCACCAAGGAACGCGAATACCGCGCCCACCGTGATCCCGACCAGGCGCAGCGGCAGCAACAGCAACCACACGATCGGATACAGCACCAGCGCCAGCAGCGCGAGCGGCCAGCAGAACACCAGCAGCAACAACCAGAGCAGGAAACCGGCCATGGGATGACCTCGCAGGGGTGAATTAAGCGGACTCTAGCGCACGCTGTGGCGTGTGCGTAGATGACCTCTGCCACCCCCATAAAACCTGTTCAGGCTCTCAACTCATCGGATTCACGCCAATCAGCCACAGGTGCAGCCAGCAGGCGAAGATAACCCATGCCACCACGCCAATCAGCACAGTCAGAGCATCGCCACGGACCGTACCCTCCGGATACGTGGTGCCGGTCAGCCGGTCGCGCCGGCGCGACACGGCGAACAGCACGATCGCCCACAGCAGGAACGCGCCGAACAGCACGACGTCATGCAGCATGCCGGTGGCCAGCAGGTGACCGAATGCCCACACCTTCACCGCCAGCACCTGCGGGTGGCCGAGCTTTGCCTTGAAGTGATTGCGTGGCACGCGCGCCGCGAAAAACAGCACGAAGGCGATCAGCGTGAACAACGCATTGAGATGACGCAGCCACGGCGGCGGCATGTAAAGCAATACCGGCTGCTGACGCGCCAACCCGAAGCCCCAGCAAATCAATACGAAGCCGATCAGAGAAACCAGCGCGAACAGACCCTTCCAGCGTTTTGCGCCGAGACGTGCGACCTGCCGGTTGCGCCAGTCGTCCGCGAAGATACGCAGCGAGTGAATGCCAAGGAAAATCAATAAACCAAGGATCAGGATCGGCATTTTCAGATCACCCCATCACTGCGATGCGGCGAGTATAGGTGCCCGTCAGTCCGTGTGCTGAATGGCGATCGCGAACGCCAGAGCGCCGTCCCGCAACGAGATGTGACCAGCGGCGGGCTCACGTGCCAGCCACGCATCGCCGGCGCGCAGCATGCCGGCGTCGGTGTCGATTTCGCCACGGACGGCATAGATGAGGACAATCGTCGGATCGAGCGGACAGGCTCCCGACGTTTGCCAAACCTTTACTTCGCCGCGAGCCTGAGCTCGGCGCACCATCAGATTGAAGTCGCGGGTCGGGCCATCCGCGAGCGTTACCGCCACTTTGGCCTCACCCGGAAAAGCGAACGGTACGTACGGCGCCGTCAGCGCGTGCATGTGGCCGTCATCCAGCGTCATCGTGAAGCCGGCGCCGTCGAGCAGCACAATGTGCCGGTCGATGCCGGGGAACGAGGAGAACGGTGCCGCGCTGTCGACTTCGGCGATGCTCACGCGCCACAGGAA
>JBAPPP010000193.1:0-4426 GCA_049280175.1 Rhodanobacter sp. | reverse complement strand
ATCATACGGGCTGGGCCGGTCATCGGCCGAGTAGCGTTTGTATTGCCACTGATATTGCGCAAAGGCCAGCTCGACGCAGGCCTGCACACCCTGGTTGAGCGCGCCGCAGGCCACCGCCAGATCGGCGTCGATCAGTCCCTGCGGCGCCGGCAGCAGGTGGATACGATAGCCGGCGCCACGCGGCAACCGCTCGGCAAACGCAAACAGCACGGTCGCCCCGGTTCGCTTGGCCAATCGCGGCAGCAACACCATGGTCAAAGCATCGCGACCGAAGAACGGTGCGAACTCGCCTTCACCGGCACGCGGCTTCTGGTCCGGCAGGATGCCCACCGTGCCGCCCGCGGCCAGCCGCTTGTACAAAGTACGCACGCCGGCACCATCGGCGCGCACCTGCTCCGGCGCCAGTGCACCACGCATCTTGCGCATCAGCCCCTCGATCGCGGCGATCCGCGGCGGCCGATACAGGATCGCCATCGGCGTCTTGCGGCATAGCCAGTAGTTCAATAGCTCCCAGCAGCCCAGATGCGGTGCGGCAATGATCACGCCCTTGCCCGCGGCCAATGCAGCATCGAACAACGCTTCGCCGCGCACTTCGCGGACCAGGTCCAGCGCCCGCTCGGCGCCGCCGCCCCAGATCTTCACGATCTCGGTGGCCGACTTGCCACTTTCGATCATCACCTCGCGCAACAGCGCCGCCTGCGCCGCGTCATCCAGTTGCGGTCGCACGATGCGCAGGTTCACGGCGGTGTTCTGCACCATGCGGCTGCGCCACCACAGCGTCAGCCGTCCGAGTCCACTGCCGATGCCATGCAACAGGCGCAGCGGCAACCGACCCAGCAGGCGCAAGAGGAGATAGAGGAGAACCATGTCGATACGCATCCGCCCAGTTTACGGGACTAGCCCGACGGACACTGCAGCCAGCCCGCTTGCTGCCCCAAAGCCCGGCCGCTTTCGCCCGCCGCACGGTGGTTTTAAGCTGGGCGCCTCGCCCCTCTCCATGCGGCCATGATTGCCCTTATCCAGCGCGTACTTTCCGCCAGCGTCGACGTCGACGAGGCCACCGTCGGCGCGATCGGCCCGGGCCTGCTGGCGTTGGTGGCGGTGCAGCCGGACGACGGCGAAACCCAGACCAAACGCATGCTCGAACGCCTGCTCGGCTATCGCGTGTTCGCCGACGACGCCGGCCGCATGAACCGTTCACTCACCGATACCGGCGGTGGACTCCTGCTGGTCAGCCAGTTCACCCTCGCCGCCGATACTCATTCGGGCATGCGTCCGAGTTTTACGCGTGCGGCATCACCCGAGGACGGCAGGCGCTGGTTCGACCGGCTGCTGGAACTCGCCCGCGTGGCGCATCCGGGGGTGGAAACCGGCTGCTTTGGCGCCCATATGAAGGTCCAGCTGGTGAACGATGGCCCGGTGACTTTCTGGCTCGACACCGGTTGAACGGACGGCGACAGGCCATGCGTGACGCGATATCAGCAAAAGCATCGCAAGACCGCGATTTGGCGCGATTTTTGCGTATCCCTCTCGAATATTTTCCCACTTGAAAACTGGTCAAAAAAGCAGCACATCGCTATAATGTCCGGTTCTTGAACCCCGCGGCGGTCGGTTAATGAATAGCAAAGCTCCCCACGAGCAACAGTCGGAAATCAAAGCACTCATCTCCAAAGGTCTGGAGCAGGGTTATTTGACCTACGCCGAAATCAACGATCACCTGCCAGACGATATCGTCGACCCGGAGCAGATCGAAGACATCATGGCGGTGCTCAAGGGCGTCGGCATTGAAGTGCACGACGCCGCGCCGGACGCCGACCCGCTGGCCGACAAGGCCGGCAGCAGCACCGACGACGAGGCCGCCGCCGAAGAAGCCGTAGCGCTGTTGTCAGCCGTCGACGCCGAAGTCGGCCGCACCACCGATCCAGTGCGCATGTACATGCGCGAAATGGGTACGGTCGAGCTGCTCACGCGCGAAGGCGAAATCGCCATTGCCAAGCGCATCGAGGAAGGTCTCGGCCAGGTGCAGACCGCGCTGGCCAGCTTCCCGCTGACCATCGAACTGCTGCTCGAAGAGTACGACCAGCACCTGGACGGCAAGCGCCGCCTCAGCGAAATCCTGGCCGGCTTCCTCGATCTGGAAGAAGCCGCCGACCTCGCGCGCAAAGAAAAGGAAGCAGCCGCGCTGCTGGCGCCTGAGCCGGAAGTCAGCGAGGACGATGCCGACGACGCCGACGAAGAGACCGCGACCGAGGACGAGGAAGAAGCCGGCCCGACCGGTCCCGATCCGGAAGAGGTCAAGCGCCGCATGGAGCTGCTGCGCGACTACTACGGCAAGTTCCAGAAGGCCGCGCCGAAGGCTGCCAGCATCACCGACAAGAAGATCGTCAAGCTGCGCGACCAGATGGCTGAGGAGTTCCTCAAGCTCAAGCTGCCGTCCGCGCTGATCGACGGCTTCGTGCGTAAGCTGCGCGAAGTGGTCAACGACATCCGTCATCACGAGCGCGTGCTGATGGACATCTTCGTCAAGCAGGTGAAGATGCCGAAGGCCGAGTTCATCAAGACCTTCCCCAGCAACGAGGGCAACCTCGAGTGGGTGGCCGAGCTGGGCCGCAAGCGTCAGAAGTGGTCGCCGAACATCAAGAACCACCGTGAAGCGATCGACGCCGAGCAGGAAAAGCTCGCCACCATCGAGCGCAAGCTGTTCCTGCCGCTGATCGACATCAAGGACATCAATCGCGCCATGGCCAGCGGCGAAGCCAAGGCTCGTCGTGCGAAGAAGGAAATGGTCGAGGCGAACCTGCGCCTAGTGATCTCGATCGCGAAGAAGTACACCAACCGCGGCCTGCAGTTCCTCGACCTGATCCAGGAAGGCAACATCGGCCTGATGAAGGCGGTCGACAAGTTCGAATACCGTCGCGGCTACAAGTTCTCGACCTACGCCACCTGGTGGATTCGCCAGGCGATCACCCGCTCGATCGCCGACCAGGCACGCACCATCCGCATCCCGGTGCACATGATCGAGACGATCAACAAGTTGAACCGCATTTCCCGCCAGATGCTCCAGCAGTTCGGCCGCGAGGCCACGCCGGAAGAACTGGCCAAGGAAATGGAGATGCCCGAGGACAAGATCCGCAAGGTGTTGAAGATCGCGAAGGAACCGATCTCGATGGAGACCCCGATCGGCGACGACGAGGACTCGCATCTGGGCGATTTCATCGAAGACGGCAACGCCAGCTCGCCCATCGACTCGGCCACCGAGACCGGCCTGATGGAAACCGTGCGCGACGTACTCGCCGGGCTCACCCCGCGTGAGGCCAAGGTGCTGCGCATGCGCTTCGGCATCGACATGAACACCGATCACACGCTGGAAGAAGTCGGCAAGCAGTTCGACGTCACCCGCGAACGGATCCGTCAGATCGAAGCGAAGGCCCTGCGCAAGCTGCGCCACCCAAGCCGCTCCGAACAGCTGCGCTCGTTCCTCGACGTCGAGTAAGCAACAAGGCAACACAGAAGAAGCCCCGCCGATGCGGGGCTTCTTCGTTTCATGGTGACCGACTTGACCAAGGCCGAATCGGTCCAAGCCGTATCAACCCATGTCGTAGAAGAACTGCTCGTGCACGATCTTGCCGTCGCGCACTCGATACACGGCAATTTCCCGCATATCGGCACGCCCCCTACCCTTGTAGGTGACATCGATCCGCATCGATACGCTGAACCAGCTGCCGGCGATCACTGGGTCACTTACCTCGCCGCCGTGGACAGCTTCGACGCTCTCCTGCCAACGGCGCCCCTTCTCACGGATCGCCGGCAGTCCCACGGCATTGCCCATGGCACCTTCCGGCAAGCCTTCCATCTCGACGCTTACCGCATCCTGCGCATACAGCTCGTTCTGCGCTTCCTCGTACTTCCCTTCACGGCACAACTCAACCAGCCGCTTGGCGATCGTCACAGTGTCCATGCGCACTCTCCGACATGAGGGGAACGTAAGCGTACCCCTGTGAACGACGACCTGCGCAAAGAACTTCCAACGCCTGCCCTCGTGCGCAACGTGCACGCTACGGTAAACTTCCCCTCTTGAGCGGGCCTATAGCTCAATGGTTAGAGCAGAGGACTCATAATCCTTTGGTTCGAGGTTCGAGTCCTCGTGGGCCCACCATGTATACCAACGGCTTGCAGCGTTGCGCATTTCATCGAAGTTTGCGCGATTGCGCAAACTTCGATGAACACCCAGGAAAGATTGCGCGTAGGGCGGAACTTCTAGTTTGGCCGCAACAAGCTCCGGGTACCGATGAGCCATTCGGGCAGTTCCGTGCGCAGGGGGTCAACGCCAGAAATCGCCACAAGCAGACGCTGCGCCGCCGCGTCCAGACTGGCACGCCGCTAAGGTCGGCATTCGGCGGCGGTTTCAACCGGTCAACGCAACAGC
>JBAPPP010000192.1:0-8314 GCA_049280175.1 Rhodanobacter sp. | reverse complement strand
GTACCAACGCCATCAGTGGCGTATCTTTTTTGGATGCCTCGAATGCGCGCTGCAGGTGGTTTTGCGTGATGTGACCAATCTCGTGCGCCATCACACTGGCCAGTTCGCCCTCGTTCTGGGTGATCGTGATCAACCCCGAATTCACCGCGATGTAACCGCCGGGTGCCGCGAATGCGTTGATATCCGGATCTCTCGCGATGAAAAACGCGAAGTGATCCTTCGGCTTGTCGCAGCTGGCGACTAGCCGATAGCCCAGATCGTTGATGTAGTCGTCCAGCAGTGGATCATCCACCACCATGTTCAGCGCCTGCATCTGGCGCAGCATGGAGGCGCCGTAATCGTTCGCTTCCTGCGGCGAAATCAGCGCGTTCGCCGAGCTGCCCAGATCGGGCAGGCGTGGTGTGTCCTGCGCACCGGCGGCACACGCCAGAGCGGCGGTAACCAGTGCCGTCAGCAGGCGCGGGGCGAGTCGTCGTGGTGCCATGGTCATAGGTTGGGTGACAATAGCACTGTGACCATGGTTGGTTGCTTCGGTTCCGGGGCGCTTGAGCCGGCGACTGTAGCCCCCATTTGATGACCGTCTTTCCCACTATTGATGTTTGCGGAGTTATTTGCGATGCCCAAGATCGAGGTCTTTTCGACTGCCGTGTGCCCGTATTGCGTGGCTGCCAAGAACTTGCTCAAGTCCAAGGGGCTGGAGTGGACCGAGGTGCGCATCGATCTCGATGCGACGCAGCGTGATGCCATGCTGGCGCGCAGCGGCGGCCGCCGCACGGTGCCGCAGATCTTCGTCAACGACCAATATGTAGGCGGCTTTGACGATCTGGTGGCGGCCGATCGCAGCGGCAAATTGACGCAGTTGCTCGGACAAGCCGCATGAGCGATCGTCTCGCCGAATTCACCGCGTTCCGCCAGCGCATGAACGAGCGGATCCTGGCCGAAGACAATCAGGTTGTGCGGCGTTTCTTTGCGCTGGATACGCAGACCTACAAGGCCGGCGCGCTGGACGTGAAAACGAAAGAAATGCTCGGCCTGGTTGCGTCGCTGGTACTGCGCTGCGACGACTGCATCAGTTACCACGTGGCCCAGTGCAAGGAAGCTGGCGTCGAGCGCGATGCATTCTTCGAGGTGTTCAGCGTCGGGTTGGTGGTGGGTGGTTCGATCGTGATTCCGCACCTGCGTCGTGCGGTGGACTTGCTTGACCAGCTTGAGTCGGGCGCGGCCGGCGATGCAGCAAGCTGCGCCGACCACGTCTGAAGTAGCACACTTGGGTAGTTTGTCCGGTGGCTGCCCCTGCGTGCCTTGGCGCGAGTCCGTGCGGCTTTTTGCAACGCTGCGTGCGAGTATTTTCAACGTCTTGCAGGACCCTCTTACTGTTCGTAGGGTGCCGTATCGGCGATAATTGACCGGTTTTCAGCCTGTGCCCGGTGTGTCTGCTTCCTTCCCGTGCGCGCTTGCTGTTCGTTGTTCCGTTCAAGGAGTTTCCCCATGAGCAAGACGATTGCCGTGATCCCGGGCGATGGCATTGGCCCGGAGATCATGACTGCCACGCTGCGCGTGCTTGACGCGCTGGATTGCGGCCTGGCCTACGAATTTGTCGATGCCGGCATGGCTGCGCTGGAGAAGCATGGCGAGTTGCTGCCGCAGTCCACGCTGGACGTGATTGCCCAGCACAAGGTGGCGCTGAAAGGGCCGCTGACCACGCCGATCGGCGGCGGCTTCACCTCGATCAACGTGACCCTGCGCCGGCACTTCGACCTGTACGCGAATGTGCGTCCGGCGGTGAGTTTTCCGGGCACCAAGTCGCGCTACGAGAACATCGACATCATCACCGTTCGCGAGAATACCGAAGGCGCGTATCTGGCCGAGGGTCAGGTGGTATCCGAGGATGGCGAGATAGCCACTTCGATCATCCGCAACACCCGCAAGGGCAGCACCCGCATCGTGCGCTACGCGTTCGAGCTGGCGGTAAAGAAGGGCCGCAAGAAGATCACGGCGGTACACAAGGCGAACATCCTCAAGACCAGCTCGGGCCTGTTTCTCAACGTTGCCCGCGAAATTGCCAAGGAATATCCGCAGATCGAGTTCAACGAAATGATCGTGGACAACACCTGCATGCAGCTGGTGATGAAGCCCGAGCAGTTCGACGTGATCGTCACCACCAACCTGTTCGGCGACATCCTGTCGGATCTGTGCGCCGGTCTGGTCGGTGGCCTGGGATTGGCGCCGGGTGACAACATCGGCACCAACGCGGCGATCTTCGAGGCGGTGCACGGCTCGGCGCCGGACATCGCCGGCAAAGGCATCGCAAATCCTTGCGCACTGCTGTTGGCCGCCGCCGACATGCTCGACCATCTGGATCTGCTCGCCAAGGGCAATCAACTGCGCCAGGCGATCCGTGCCACGGTGGAGAAGGATCGCCAGCACGTCACCCCGGATCTCGGCGGCAGCGGCAGCACCGACAGTTTCGCCGACGCGATCGTGAAACGCATCAAGGGTTGATCCTCGATCATCGACAACAAAAAGCCGCGGCGATGAGCCGCGGCTTTTTTGTGTCGCTCACTCGGAATACGACCGTCGCCATCTTGCTCCTCCCCCTGCATGCAGGGGGAGGTCGGAAGGGGTTTGTCCGAGCTTGCAGGAAAGATCAAGAGCGACCCCACCCCAGCCGTCCCCTGCAAGCAGGGGAGGGAGCACATCAGCAGCACGCGACAACGTAGGTTGGGGTGAGCGCAGCGATGCCCATTATCCGGGCGCCATAACGTTGGGATTCGCAGATGCTCATCCCGACCCAGGCTGCCTGGCGGGCTCAGCGGAAGATCGGCCAGGGTGCCAGAAAGATCAGCCACATCAGCAGCAGGATGCCGAGGTACTTCAGCGTGCGGGCGAGCTTCTTGTGCCTGCTCTTGAAGCTAGGGCCGCTCCGGCGCTTGCGCTGGCTTAGCGCGAACAGGCGATTGATGAAGCCGGTTTCTTCCGTTTCGGTATCGCTGTTCGGTGAAGCGGTGATCTTGCCCATGAACGCGCCGACCCGGTGGTTGATTGCGCTCATCCAGCGCGTGCGCAACGGCCGTTCCACGTCGGCAAACAGGATTACCCGGGTTTGCCCGGACTTGTTTTCGGCCCAGTGCACATACGTTTCATCGAACACCACGTCCTTGCCATCGCCCCAGGCATGTTCTTCGCCGTCGACGAAAATCCGGCAGTCCCTCGAATTCGGCGTGATCAGGCCCAGGTGGTAACGCAGCGATCCGGCAAACGGATCGCGATGCGGATTCAGCTTGCTGCCCGGCGGCAGCAGCGCAAACATCGCGGCTTTAACGCTGGGAATCGATTTCAGCAAGGCGACCGTGTTGGGGCACAGCGTTTCGGCCGAGGCCAAGGGCTCGCCGTACCATTTCAGGTAGAAGCGTTTCCAACCTTGCTTGAAGAAGCTGTTGAAACTGGCGTCGTTGTTTTTTTCCGCAGCGCGGATATAGCCCTCGTCGAACAGGTGCGTCGCCTCGTCGCGAATGCTTTGCCAGTTCGCCTGCAGCAGATCGAGCTGGGGGAAGCCGCTGCGATCGAGGATCGGTCGCGCCGGCACCGCCGAGAACGCATACATCAGCAGGTTGTAGGGCGCGAACAGCGCCGAGTGATCGGCCAGCTGACGGTCGAAACGCAGCCGGACACGTCCGCGCAGATGCACCAGCAGCACGCACAGCACAAAAAAGGCGAACAGGGCGAGCAAGACGAGGCGTGGGGTCAAGATCATCTCGGTGGGTACCGCCATCGGGAAACGGCCAGACTACGATTCTACTCGCTCGGGCCGAATGCTCCCCACCTCACCTGAAGCGGGTATTCAGCGTCAGTGTCGCAGCACATGCACGCTGCCACCACCGGGCCGATAGCCTCGCAGCAGCGCGCGATGCACATAGGCGCCGCGCGGCGCACGGCCGAGCGCGGTGATTGACCCTTGGCCAGCTCCGCGGCGATTGCCGAAGCAAGCGTGCAGCCGGTGCCGTGGCCTTCCAGCTTCAGGCGCGGATGACGCAACTCGATGGTGCCGCGCGCATCGTAAAAACGATCCACGACGACCTGGCCATCACCGTGGCCGCCCTTGAGCAGCACGGCGCCGGCACCTAGCGCCAGCAACGCCTCGCCGGCCGCGTCGAACTGTTTGGCGGACTTGATCGGATGGCCGAGCAATGCCTCGGCTTCCGGTAGGTTCGGGGTAAGGATGTCGGCCAGTGGAATCAGCTCGTCGATCAGCGCCCCGACCGCATCCTCATCCAGCAGGCGGGAGCCACTGGTGGCGATCATCACCGGATCGACCACCAGCCACGCGGGTTTGCGCGCGGCCATTTCACGGGCTACCAGGCGGGTGATTGCGGCGCTCCCGAGCATGCCGGTCTTCACTGCGGCGATCGGGAAGTCATCGAACACCGCGGCGAGTTGGCTGCGGATATGCGTCAGCGGCACCGCATGCACCGCGCTGACGCCGCGGGTGTTCTGCGAAGTGATCGCGGTGATTGCCGAAAGGCCGTGCACGCCACGCGCGTGGAACGTTTTCAGATCGGCCTGGATGCCCGCGCCACCACCGGAGTCGGAGCCGGCGATGGTGAGGGCGATGGGTGGCGGCGCGGGTGTGGGCATAGGAGTGTGTTGCTGCAGGAGCGGTTTCATCCCTTTGCTCGTCATTCCTGCGAAGGCAGGAACCCAGTGCCCTTGTTGTTCGAGGCCGCTGGATCCCTGCCTTCGCAGGGATGACGAGTTGGGTAGTTAGGTTATTCGAGGTGCTGTGCAGTGTAGTTGTCCGCGCGACTATCGATTACAGCGCCTCCGACGCAAAATCCGCCAGGCGCGAGCGCTCGCCACGACGCAGCGTGATGTGTGCCGAATGCTCCCATTGCTTGAAGCGGTCGACCGCGTAGGTGAGACCGGAAGTTGTTTCCGTGAGGTATGGCGTATCGATCTGCTCGACGTTGCCGAGACAAACGATCTTGGTGCCGGGGCCGGCACGGGTGATCAGGGTTTTCATCTGCTTCGGGGTGAGGTTCTGCGCTTCGTCGATGATCAGGTAGCGACTCAGGAACGTACGTCCGCGCATGAAGTTGAGCGAGCGGATCTTGATGCGCGAGGCGAGCAGGTCGTTGGTCGCCTGACGGCCCCAGCTACCGCCATCCTCGGGATTGGCGAGCACTTCGAGGTTGTCGGTCAGCGCGCCCATCCACGGCGTCATTTTTTCTTCCTCGGTACCCGGCAGGAAGCCGATGTCCTCACCCACCGAAACGGTTGCGCGGGTCATGATGATCTCGCGGTAACGCTGCTGATCCATCACCTGCGCCAAGCCGGCCGCCAGTGCCAGCAGGGTTTTGCCGGTGCCGGCATTGCCAAGCAGGGTGACGAAATCGACATCCGGGTCCATCAGCGCGTTGAGTGCGAAGTTCTGCTCGCGGTTGCGTGCGCCGATGCCCCAGACGTGGTGGTTGGCGTGCGAGTGGTCGTCCAGCAGCACCAGCGTGGCACTGACGTCGTCCATGCGCAGCACTCGCAGTTCCACGCTGTTGTCGCCGGGCAGGAACAGGCATTCATTCGGGTACCACGCTTCATCCTCGCGTCGGTCCACCTTGTAGAACGTACGTCCACGCTCGGTCCATGACTTTACTTCCGGGTGGTGATCCCAGAAGTCCTCCGGTAGTTCGGCCGCGCCGGTGTAGAGCAGGGCGAAATCGTCGAGCGCGCGATCATTCTCGTAATCCTCCGCGACGATGCCGTAGATGCTCGCCTTGATCCGCAGATTGATGTCCTTGGTGACAAGGATTACAGCGCGGTCAGGGTGCTGGTCGCGCAGTTCGATCACCGACGACAGGATCTGATTGTCGGCCTTCGTGTGACCGTTGCTGCTGGTGCGCTGCTCGAAATACAGCCGTCCCACCGATGCGCCACGCCTGAGCTTGATGCCTTGCGGGTTGCTCAGCTCCAGGCCGTCGTGCAGATCATGCTGCTTGCCGCGTTCGATCAGTTCGTTGAGGAATCGGCTGACCTGGCGGCCGTTGCGCGAAACTTCCGAGGCGCCTTTCTTTTTTTCGTCCAGTTCCTCCAGCACGGTCATCGGGATGAAGACATCGTGTTCCTCGAAGCGGAATAACGAGGTCGGGTCATGCAGCAGGACGTTGGTGTCGAGAGCGTAGATTCGCTTGCTTCCGGTCATGCGGAAGAGTCCTCGCTGGTGGTGGATCGATGGCGGGATCGCGGTGTGGATCTGGCCGCGGGCGAGTGGTCACGGCGATCGCCGTCGGCGGCTTGCCGACGCGCCGTGATGAAGGGCACGATGAAGAGGGGGTATGAGAGGACAGCGGTCACTGGGCGGCGATGGCGTCGAGCACGGCCTGTGCGTGGCCGGGCACTTTCACGCCACGCCATTCCTGAGCCAGCCGGCCTTCGGGATCGATGAGGAAGGTGCTGCGTACGACCCCCATGTGGCGCTTCCCATACAGTACTTTTTCGTGGATCACGTCGAACGCCTGACACCAGGTTTCGTCGGGATCGGAGACCAGCGGGAAGGGCAACTCCTGCTTCAGTGCAAAGTTCGCATGCGATTTCTGCGAATCACGTGACACGCCGATGACTTCTGCATGGCGACGGTGAAACTGCGCGTACAGGTCGCGAAAGTCCTTCGCTTCATTCGTGCAACCGGGTGTGCTGTCCTTGGGGTAGAAATACAGCACGACCCACTGGCCCTTGTAGCTGGCGAGTTTCAGTTCGTTGCCGTCACCGGTGAGGCCTTTGAGGGAAGGGACTTTCTTGCCGACCTCGGGCATGACTACTCCTGCGCAGCAAGACGCTGCTGCGCGCGCTGGCAAAAATGGTGATTCGGAGATGGCCGGACCGTGAACGCTACGGACGGTGCGCAAAAGGTGTGCGGCATGGATCGGTACACTGGCTGCAATGCAACGTCACTCTGGAGTCCTTGGGGCAAGACTAGCGCGTGCGTGGCAGCAGATAACAGCCCTTGCCAGAAGGCCCTGATCGCGCGATGCTCAAAGGCCTTGGGCGGCCCCTCAAAATTTGACCGGATCCATGATCGCGTCGAGATTCAGGCCGTCGCACAGTTCGAGAAAGTCGTCGCGCAGTGCAGCAATATGGATCTCCGCCGGAATGCCGATAGTGAACTGCGCCTGGAACATCTCTGCGCCGGTCTGCATCGCCTGATAGCGCGTCGAATTCAGCTGCTCCACGCTGATGCCGTGCTGGCTGAAGAACTCCACGATCCGCGCCACGATGCCCGGACGGTCGGCGGCTACCACTTCCACCAGGTACGGCAGCAGATGCGAACTGTTTTCGCGCGGACCGGTGCGGTAGTGGATCAGCCGCAGGCTTTCGTCGCGGGCCAGCTTGGTCAGCGCGGTTTCGAGTTTGGCCAGCGCGTCCCACGCGCCGCTGGCGAGCAGCATCAGCGAGATTTCCGTGCCGATCGTCGAAATGCGTGATTCGGAGAGATTGCAGCCGGCATCGGCGATGCGCTTGGCCAACGCCAGCAAGGGCGATTTTGTCGCCGGCGTGAGCGCCTGGATCAGCAGCTGATTGTCGTTGCCCGAGCGCGCGGAAGTGGAAGAAGGTTTCAAAGGGCTCTACCCGTGAGTCATTGCCGCGCGGTGCGGAAGCTTGAGACTACTCCGGTCGAGCTTACTTGCCCGCCTCGCGAAGCGGCAAGTATCATGTGAGGCTTGGCTTGGGCCGGAGTAAGTCTTGAACATTCGCGGAAGCATCTGCGCGCTGGTCACCCCGTTCGCGGCCGATGGAGCACTCGACCTGCGCTCATTTGGCCGGCTGCTCGATTATCAGCTTGCCGGTGGCACGCAGGCGTTGGTGGTAGCCGGATCAACCGGCGAAGCGCACATGCTCGAACACGACGAGTTCGATCGGCTGCTGGCCTTTGCCGTCGAGCATGTGGCTGGGCGGGTGCCGGTGATTGCCGGTACCGGCGAGGCGGGTACCGCCAAAACTGTCGCCCTGACCCGTCGCGCCCAAGCGCTGGGGGCTGACGTCGCGCTGGTGGTGGCGCCGTACTACGTGCGCCCGACCCAGGAGGGCTTGCGTCGGCACTATCTTGAAGTGGCCGAGCACGGCGGCTTGCCGGTGCTGCTGTACAACGTGCCGAGCCGTACCGGCTGCGACGTGCTGCCGGAGACCGTCGCCCAGTTGCGAGAGCATCCGGCGATCATCGGGATCAAGGAGGCGCGCGGCGATCGCGAGCGGATTTCGGCACTAGCGGAACTTGTGCGCCCGGATTTCGTCTATCTGTCCGGCGACGATGGCAGCGCCGGTGAGG
>JBAPPP010000191.1:0-7367 GCA_049280175.1 Rhodanobacter sp. | reverse complement strand
TGGGATATTTCCCGATTTGGCGATCATCGAATTGCGAGGTGGAACGCACATTTTGCTCTTCAACAAAAACGAAGTGTTGCCACTTTCACTAACTTCTAGCCAGCTCGGCCAGCGCGGCGGTTTTTTTCATGAAAGACTCGACCTGATGATTGACGGGAGGTCTAAGAGCGATCTGGAACTGTACAGGACGGCCCTAGTCGAAAAGGGATTGTCGGTAGACGAAATTGCCGAGGATCAATTTTTTGGTCACGACTACTTCCAGTTGGCCGATCCTGATGGCAACGGCATAACGGTCTATACCAGCCACACGGGAGAGCTACCAGTCTAGTCCGGGGTTCGTATGAACCAGGATGTAGGATAGTCGTTTTCAAGGCGCGTTATGGTCCGCTTCCGCCTGCGATTTCAGCTGGTGAACGCAACACACTGAAGCTTGGTAGCTTTTCTGTCTGCCGCAAGGTCGTCCAAAGTATTCGCAATATGCCCGTTTCGCCGGTTGTTCAGTTCACAAGGAGTGATGAGCCATGGAAAAGGATCAGGTTGCCGAGCTGTGCTACCACCTTCCCGAAGCAGCCCACGAACGGCTCTGCCAAACACGTGAAGAGATCCGGCTGCTGGCCGACCTCACAGCGCGCATCAACGACGAGGCGGACCATCTCCAGCTCTCACCCAGCGCTCTAGCCCGATGTTTCGATCGTCTGGCCGACCAACTGGATCAGGCCTTGCACGAGAGTTTCTGGCCGCCGACGCGTGACCAGGCTGGGCAACCGAAGAAAGGGGCTCCATTTCGCCGTCCGGGTCAATAGCGGTAAGAGCAACCTAACCTAAATGTCGATTCGCTGGATCGAAAACCGACCTCAGCAGCGTGCCAGCCGCTCGGCCATCGTGCAACTTCTGCATTCGGCCAAAAGCGGAAATTACGCTATGACAATTCAAGCGGAATGTTTTGCAGCGTCGGCGGTTGCCAGGGATGCCTCCGGTACAACGGTGCGCAGTGCGGCAGTTGTTCCGTAGCCCAAGAGAGCACCAGCGATCTGCGCGAGTACAAAGCCCGCGACGTCTTGAAGCCGTATCCCCGAAAACGTTTGGGTCAATGCCCGCGCAAGTGTCACCGCCGGGTTCGCAAAGGATGTGCTTGCAGTGAACCAGTAGGCGGCGAAGATGTAACTCGCTACCAATGCCGAAACAGCGGCTGGCCTGTGACGGCGACCGAGCAAGATGGTCAGTATCAGCCCGTAGGTGGCCAAACCTTCACTTATCCACTGTGGTACTCCGGCGCGTGCGTGCGTGCCCACTTGGATCAGCGGCAGACCGAACATGATGTGAGCAAGCATTACTCCTACTGCCGCAGCGACTAGCTGCACCACTGTGTAGGCCACAGCATCCCGACCGCTGATCTCCCCATGCATGCGCATAACCAGCGTAACTACCGGGTTGAAATGTGCGCCTGAGATCGTCCCGAATAGCGCGATGAGAACGTAAAGGACGCAGGCTGTCGCGGCCGCATTTGCAAGAAGGGCGATCGCATTGTTTCCGTTCGCAAGATCCACACCCATGATGCCCGAGCCAACCACGGCGGCCAGTAGCAGTGAAGTGCCAAGGAATTCGGCCAGCAATTTGCGCCACAGGTTCATCACAGTGTCGTCAGCAGGGTTTTCACACGCGATGCAATGTCGTCGCGAACTGCACGATATGCCGGGTCGTCCATATTCTTTGGGTCGGGCAATCCCCAGTCCTCTCGACGCGTGGTCGGCACCCAGGGGCATTCGTCGCCACAACCCATCGTGATCACAGCGTCGAACTCGCCACCAACTTCGCTAAGCGACTTGGAGGCGTGCACCGTCAGGTCGTAGTCCAGTTCCGCCATGAATCGAATCGCCTTTGGGTTAATCAGCCCGGAAGGCCTAGACCCCGCGCTCAACGCCTCCACCTGATCTCCGCCATAGATGCGCGCGAATGCCTCCGCCATCTGGCTGCGATTGGAATTTTCGATACAGACGAACAAGACACGCTTCATACCTGTCACCGGGTCGGCTTGCATAAGGTCACTGGCTCGCAGTGACCGGTCTCGACTGAACTTCCACAGCAGTTCTCTGTGAGGAAGCTGAGTAGCGCGTTCATCTGCTTGTAGTTCGCACGGCACTGGATCACGCGGCCTTGCCGCTCGTCACTAACCATTCCCGCACGGCGCAGGATATGCAGATGATTGGTCAGCGTGGCTCCCGCTAGACCCGTCGCCCCAGCAAGTTCGCCCACTGTCATGCCGGCCTCACCGGCTTGGACGAGCAGGCGATAGATCTTCAAGCGGTGCTCTTGTGACAGGGCGTTGAGGCAAGCGAGTGCAGCGATCGATTTCATATTTCTAGAATTATAGAAATGATGAAACAAATCAAGCCCCGGGAAATCAGCTAATGGCTGGTGTCCATCGCAACGTCGGCTTCGGGTCGGGAGCGGAAATTCAGCGTCTGACTAGCGTGCACGGAGGATGGCTCGTTGAGGTTCGACGTCAATCAGGAAAATGCTTGACCAGCTCCGCTGTTGAAAAGCGCCTCGCTGGGATGACGGGCAAAATCAGCGCTGCTAACCGGGTCAGAGCCCCTTCCGTACAGCTTTCCGACGCTGACGCGGTGAGGGCGAAGCCCGACGCGCAGAGCGAGACGGGTTTGTCAGGATTGAATAGCTAAGGAAGTGTTGCGGTAACGGGCCCTGACTCTGTTAGCTCGGTCAGCCGGTTGAACGCCACGGATAGCGGGTGTAGAAGTACCGACTCGTGGTTGGCGGCAAGTGAGGCTGAGATGGTTAGTCGGCTGAAGCTAGTTGTTCTTTCGGCGGCATTCTCTATTTTCGCGCCAGCATTCGCCAGCGTTCGGTATGCCGATGTCGATGCACTTCGCCATGGCTTTGGGTTTGCTCCAAATGTCCGGCTTGTATTTCGTCAAGCTGACGGTAGTCGAATGAGTGGTGACGAATTTATCCGCCGCGTGAATCAGGGAGAATCTTCCTGGCTACTGGGCCCCATGCACCGAAGCATCGCTGTGCTGACGATTGGGGAGTATGCGGAGCCCAAGCCCCCACCTGCTGGCCGATCGAGCAATTTGACTTCGGGTGAAAAAATTCCCGCACTCGATGTCACCTCACTTGATGGAAAGCGGCTGACCGACAAGGTGTTCACAAACCGCGTGACCCTCATAGATTTCTTTGGCGTCGATTGCGGTGCCTGCATTGACGAAATTCCAGTACTCAATGCGTTCAAAGCCACGCATGGTGACGTTCAAACTCTGGCAGTCACTACGGACCCGGCGGAGTACCTTGGCGAATTTTTGCAAAAATGGAAATTCACTTGGCGAGTGGCGCCAGACGCCGTGGTGTTCACCCACGATTTCGACATATGGTTTTATCCCACACTCGCATTGGTCGATGGCAACGGCAGACTAATGGCCATATCTTCAGCCCACGACCTGCACAAGCCTGGGCAACCGCTGACAAGCGATGACATCGCGCACTGGGTTGCTCTTTCTCGGCGGGCTTCGGGCATATAGAAAAAGCCAAAGTCATCAAGCGCTAACCGGGTCAGAGCCCCTTGCGTAGAACTTCGCAGGTGCTGACGCGGTGAGGGGCGACACCTGATGCGCAGAGCGGGATGGATTTGCCAGGCTTGGGCGCTGTCGTAGGAAATTCGGATGCCGCCCCAACCCGGACCTGATCTTGCCGGGTCGCTGCTACAAGTTGCCTGTAGGGATTCTTGCGCAATGGGCTCGGACCAAGTCAGCCAACTTTCATGGCCGATTTTGTCCCTTTTCTGTCTACAAACGCTCTCGATGCTGGCAAAATCCGCATTTATGATGAAACTCTCTTACCCTCGGGAGTTCCAGAAATGTCCGCACTGAACAGCGCCAAGTCAGCTCTCGTCGTCATCGACGTGCAGGAATCGTTTCGTCACACACCCTATTGGTCCGAAATGGACCTGCCAGCCTTCAAGGATGCGACCCTGCGTCTGGAACACGGCGCGCGCGAACACGGCGTTCCCGTCATCCATATCTTCCATATTGACCAGGACGGCCCATTCACAAAAGAGTCGGGCTTTGTCACGCCCATGGATTGGTTGCCGGACTCGCCCGCCGTGGTGTTCGAAAAGCATACCCATAATGCGTTCACCGATACCGGGCTTGATCTCTGGCTACGCCGCCGCGGCATCGGTCATCTCGTCATCGCCGGCATACGCACCGAACAGTGCTGCGAGACCACGACGCGGGTAGCATCGGATATCGGTTATGCGGTGGACTACGTGACCGATGCCACCCTCACGTTTCCCATGACCCATGCCGGCAGTGGCCGCATCTATTCGTCCGCAGACATCAAAGCCCGCACCGAGCTGGTGCTGGCGGGACGCTTTGCCCGCATTGCCAGCGTCGACGACGCGCTGACCGGCTGGCAATCGCAACGGACGGCGTGATCGTGGAAATGTCCTCATGAAAACGTCCGTATGGTTCGTGCTGACGCCGCCCGTGTTGATGCTCGACTATGCGGGACCCGCCGAGGCCCTGCGCATGGCGGTGGAATCCGGCGCGCCTTTCGACTTGCATCATTGCGCGCCACTTTCGCGGGTCACAACATCCCTGGGCACCGCGCTCGATGGGCTTGATCCGCTTCCGGGCAAGCTGCCGCCGAACAGCCTGGTCATCGTCGTAGGCACCAACGACGTACCCGAACCTGGCGCGAGCGAACCCTTCGACGCCGTCACGCATTGGCTCAAGACGGTACCCACCGACGATACGCGTATCGCCAGCATCTGCGCTGGTGCTGTGTTGCTGGCGCGCGCCGGGCTCCTGGCGAGCCGACGCTGCACCACCCATTACAGCCTGGTCGATCTGCTCAGACACACCGAGCCCACGGCGAGCGTGCAGGACAACTGCCTGTTCGTCGACGACGGCAATGTGCTGACCAGCGCAGGCATCACAGCCGGGATCGATTTGTCCTTGTACCTGATCGAGCAGTACGCCGGCGCGCCCCTCGCAGCCGAGATCGCACGCCGTCAGGTGGTGTATCAGCGACGCGCCGGCGAAGACGCCCAGCTGTCTCCGTGGCTCGCCCACCGAAATCACTTGCATCCCGCGGTGCACCGGGCGCAGGACGCCATTGCCCATGATCCCGTCCGCGCGTGGACCATGACCGAGCTTGCGCACGCCGCACATGTCAGCCCCCGACATCTGAGCCGCCTCTTTGCCGAGCACGCCGGTATTAGCGTGCTGGCCTATCAACAAAGACTGCGCGTGGCCCGCGCACAGCACCTGCTGGAACATTCCGACCTCAGGGTGGAACGTGTGGCCGAAGCCTCGGGATTTGCCTCGGCACGCGATTTTCGCCGCGTGTGGCGGCGCTATCACGACACACCGCCCAGGCAGACGTTGCGCCGGCTAACCGGCTAACCGGGTCAGAGCCCCTCACGAACGCGCTTCGCGAGGCTGACGCCGTGAGGACGAAGTGCAATGTGCAGAGGCAGGCTTGAATAGTGAAGCAAGAAGCTGCGGTAAAGAGCTCTGAGCCGGTTAGCTGTTGGCTCGTTGTGGGTTACCTTACCGCGCTGCTGTCGCCATCACGTCTTTTGCGATTTCGGCAAAGAGTGCATCTCTCTGCTTTTTATCGGCATAGGAAGCGGTCAGGAATGCGGCCACGATGACGGTGCGGCCATTCGGCCGTCTGATGATTCCCATGTCGTTGAAAGCTGCTGTCTCCCCGTCCAACGAGTAAGACGTTCCCGCTTTGTCCGCAAAGCGAACATCAGCCGGCAATCCAATTCTCAAGCGAGCGGGAACGGTCTGGCCGTACATGAGGTCAAGCAGTCGCTTGGTCGAATCCGGCGACAGCAGCTGCCCCTTCCAAAGCTTCACAAGAAAGTCTGCGGCGGCATCTGGCGTGGTTCTATTTCGCGGATCAAGGAGATAAGCACTGTACCCGCGTCGACGCCGTGCCAAAGCCTGTTGATCGGTTTCTCGCGGAGGAATGGACTTTCCGTGTTCGGTTTCCTCGAATATGCGTGTGACACCCGCTTCATCCAGATCGACGCGCATGTCGTCGATGGCGTGATCACGCAAGAATTCGGTCACGACCTTCGGTCCACCCATAAGCCTAACCAGGGCATCAGCAGCGGTGTTGTCGCTTTCGCTTACGGCCGCGGTGAGTAACCGATCTACCGTGAACGTCATTTGTTCACCGCTGAAATGGGCACCGATGGATGGAACCGCAGAGCCGCCTTCGACATCCTTGCTGTCTATCGCCACCTTTTGATCCAGCGAAAGGCTTCCGGCATCGATCTGCGCAAAGACAGTCGCTGCGACAGGAGCCTTGAACACGCTCATCATCGGGTAGGCACGATCGGCGTTGACGCGTATCGCCGTGCCCGTGTCCACGTCCAGCACTGTTACACCAAGGATACCGGGGCGAGCCCGCGCTGCGAGCTGTTCCAATGCCTGCTGAAGTGGCGCATCCGACGCTCCAGGTTGAGGTCGATCGGCGGCTGAAGCATAAGCCGTCAGCAGCAAGCCTCCCACGAGCACCAGTGCTCTACAAGAGAATGAAGCACACTTGCCGTACATGCTTCCCCTGAAACTCGAATACGCCGAACTCATCGCTGTCCCTGCCCTTCATGGTGTCCGCTTCGAGACCGGACGTTAGCAGAAAGACCCACGACAAACCGCGACAAACCGGGCCCGCGACAAACCCGCTCAGAGCCTCTTAGAGATACTCCTCGCCAAGGCTGACGCGGATCGCATCATGCTCCAGAGAACGTCAACTTCAGTGCTCGCCGTGAACCGGCTTCAGGTCAAAACGGATGACTTCGTCGCTCACCTGCTGGCTGGCACGCATGCCCCCAAAAAGCGCAAACGAGCCGTCGAGTGTCAACAGTCCACGGAAGTCCATACCGGCGACGGGCGCTGGTGCGTAGCTCGTCCAGGTGCCATGTTGCGGATCAAAGGCGAACACGGCGGAGGACGGCTCCGCAGGCCTATGGTCGTAACCCACGCCGTTGTAGTTGTATGGACGATTCGTGCCGCCCGCGAACACGACGCATGACATGCCGGCACCATCGGTGGCGCCGGTAGCGCCGGCGCGATATAGCGGCACTCCGGGGTGCGGGGCAATCCGCTTCCAGCGGATATGGCCGACCGCGCGGGGATCGAGCAGGCCCTGCCAGCACGCGTTCGTGATGGCATAGTGGTTTTTTCCATCACTGCCCTTGGCGGCCGTGACGCCATCGCAGACCACCATGGCGTCACCCACGAGTCCACCGGCATGGCCGAATACCGGTTTGTCCGGCCAGGATGTCGCCATTGTCCAGTGCCGGGTTTGCGTGTCGTAGATCTGCACGTCGG
>JBAPPP010000190.1:0-4493 GCA_049280175.1 Rhodanobacter sp. | reverse complement strand
GTGAGGCGCTGGCCGCCAGCGCGCTGCTGACCGGCAACATCAAGCTGGACGGCGCGTTGTCGATCGAGCTGAAAAGTAATGGCGCGCTGCGCATGCTGTTTGCCGAATGCACCGATCAGGGACGTCTGCGTGGCCTCGCACGCTGGAACGATCCGTTATCAGAGCCGCTGGAGCTGCATGCGCTGCCCGGCGCGATCATGGCGATCACCATCGGTAACGTGGAGCGCGGCCAGCGCTATCAGGGGCTGGTCGACCTGCAGCATGCCGGACTGGCCGCCGCGCTGGAAAATTACTTCATCCAGTCCGAGCAACTGCCGGCGCGCATCGTGCTGGCCGTCAACGCTGACCACGCGGTCGGCCTGATGCTCCAGAAAATGCCGGATGAGGGTGGTCGTGATGCCGCACAGGATGACGATGCCTGGAGCCGCGTGGTGGCCTTGACCGATACGCTCGGCGCCGACGAATTGCTGGCCACCCCACCGGAACAGCTTCTCTTTCGGCTCTACCACGAGGAATCGGTGCGCATGTTCGAGCCACGCCCGCTGGCTTTCGGCTGCAGCTGCAGTCGTGAGCGGGTGACGACGATGTTGCGCTCACTGGGTCGCGACGAAGTCGAGGCAGCTTTGGCGGCGCGTGGCGACGAGATCGAGGTGATCTGCGAGTTCTGCGCGCAGCGCTATTACTTCGATCGCATCGATGCGGAGCATCTGCTCAGCAGCAGCCCCGCGCCCGTGGCGCCGGATACTCCGCAGTGAGCGAGCCCTGCGCGTTGGACGTGGCTCGAATTCATGGCTGCAGGGAGAGCTGGCCGCGATAGTGGGCGCCGCTCAGGCCAGCAGCAGCGGAGTTTCCTTGCGCAGCCAGGTTTCAGCCGGTTCCGGTGATGCGAACAGGAAGCCCTGACCGTAGCGGCAGCCGACCCGGAGCAGCGCTTGCCGTTGCGATTCTTCCTCGATGCCTTCGGCAATCACTTTCATCCTGAGTGAATCGGCCAGCACCTGGATCGCGCGCACCAGGGCAAGCCCTTGGGTTTCTTCGTCACCATGAGGCAGCTCGGTGATGAAGGAGCGATCGATCTTCAACGTCTCGAACGGGTATTGGTGCAGATAACTGAGTGAGGAGTAACCGGTGCCGAAATCGTCGAGCGCAATGCCGACGCCGTGGTTGCGCAGGTTCTGCAGCATCTGCTTGACCTGATTCGGGTTTTCCAGCAGCGCACGTTCGGTGACCTCGATCCGGATGCAGCGGGTCGGCACGGCGTATTGATCGAACAGCGCCAGCAGCCGCTGATCAAGGTCGGCGGAACGGAAATGCCGGCCCGAAACGTTGATGCTGATGAAGCCGTCGTCGCCGATCAGCCGCACGGCCTGGGTGCAGACCTGTTCGAAGATCTGCCAATCGATTGCCTCGGCGCAGCCACATTCCTCGGCGATCAGCAGGAAGTCGTTCGGTGACAGCAAGCCCCGCTCCGGATGATGCCAGCGCAGCAGCGCCTCGTAGCCGGTAACGCGACCATTGGCGAGTTCGACGATCGGCTGGTAGAACGGCACGAATTCGTTGCGGCTCAATGCATGTCGCAGGTCGCTCTCCATATCCAACAGCGACAGCGCTTCGCGGCGCAGGCGGGCGTCGAACATGGCCGCGCGATGGCGCCCACCATCCTTGGCGTTGTACATCGCCGCGTCGGCATCACGCAGCAACTCTTCGGGCTGCCGATAGTGCGGGCTGGACAGGGCGATGCCGATCGAGGCAGAAGTGAAGATCTCCTTGGTGCCGAGCCGGAACGGTGTCTGCAACTCGCAGATGATCCGTTCGGCAATCAGCATGGCCTTGCCGTTTTCGGTGATGCCTTCCAGCAACACCGCGAATTCGTCGCCGCCCAGCCGCGCAACCACATCCCGCGTCTTCAGGCAGGCGCGGATACGGCCGCCGACCTGGAACAGCAGGTCGTCGCCAACCAGGTGGCCGACCGAATCGTTGATCACCTTGAAACGATCGAGATCGATGAACAGCACCGCGAACTGTTCGTTCGGATTCGCCGCGTAGCGCAGCATGGCCTGTTCCAGGCGTTGCAGCAGCAGGGTGCGGTTCGGCAGTCCGGTCAATGAGTCATGCAGTGTCTCGTATTTCAGCCGGCGCTCGACCCGCTCGCGCTCGGCGATCTGTTCGCGCAGGTCGCGGTTGGCCAGGGCCAACGCACGCGTGCGCTCGGTCACTCGACGTTCCAGGCCGGCATACGCCTGCTTCAGTGACGAAGCGGCCTGCTTGCGCTGCAATGCATTGGCGATGTGGTAGCTGACGAAGGTGAGCAGCTCCTGGTCGCGCTCGTTGTAGGTGTGTTCGGGCGTATAGCTTTGCAGCGCCAGCACGCCCATGGCCTTGCCGCCCCACACCAGTGGCACGCCCAGCCAGCACAAGGCGAGCGCGCCGGAGTGACTGATTTCGCCAAGTGAACTCAGTCGGTCGATCTCGCGAGGGTCGGCCAGCATGGGCTTGCAGTGACGCAACACGTATTCAGTGAGGCCGCGACCGTGCGCGCGCGGAGGCCGCACGGCATCGACCTCGTCCACCGAATAAGGGAAGGTCAGTTGCCCGTTGTCCTCATCGACCAGCGCGATGTAGAAATTGCGCGCGTACAGCAGGCCGCTGATGACCCTATGCACGGCGGCATAGAATTTTTCCAGGCTCTCCGAGGTATTGGCCAGTTCGGCAATCCGGAACAGTGCCGCCTGCAGGCGCTCACCACGCTGACGCTGCAGAACCTGCTGGCGCAGGACGCGGTTCGCCTCGCGCAGCGCGGCCGTGCGGTCAGTCACGCGGCGGCCAAGCTCGATGTGCGCTTCGCGCCGCTCCAGTGCGGTCTGTACGTGCTGGGCTACATAGTTCAGCAGATCGAGATCATGCCGCGAGTAATGGGTGTCGGCGCGATAACTCTGCACCACGATGCCGCCCACCACATGGCCACCGCGTATCAGCGGCACACCGAGCCAGTGTTCACAACTGGGACCGACCAGCACGAAGCGATCGCCGAACTGCTGTCGCAGCTCCTCGATCGAGCCCATGATCGGTCGACCTTCCTGCAGCAGGTTCCAGGTGAGGCTGTGCAGCATGTCGTGCAGCGGCAGACTCTGGTCGGGTATCGGCGGATCGGTATCGGCGGTGTCGACGTAATAGGGGAAGCGGACGGTGTCGGTGGCTGCGTCGTGCAACACGATGTAGAAATTTTCCGCGTACATCAGACTGCTGACGATCGCATGCAGCGAACGCATCATCTCGGGCATGTCGTGCTGGGCGCCAGCCTGTTCGGCGATCGCGTACAGCGCGCGCTGCAGCCGCTCGGCCAGCGCGAGGCGGGAAATAGCCTCGTACAGTCGGCTGGTTTCGGCCAGTTGGCGTAGGCGGGCGTTGGCCAGGCGTCCGAGCCAGGCGAGTTGGGCACGCAAGCCGTCGGGCAGCGGCAGATGAGCCCCTTCGAGCGTCAACGTCCTCGGATCTTGCGGATCTTCTGCCAGATCGAGCTGACCTATCGACAGGTTGTCGGGCTGTTCGTCCATGGATCGCCAGCGAAGACGGCCCGGGATGCCGAAGTTGCCCAACATGAGCTCGCAGATTTCCACCACGCTGGCCGTGTCGGGCGCTCGGAACAGCTGCTCCACTGCCCCATGCAAAGCCGCAAGATCCCGCGCCACTAGTAGCGGTTGGGACGAACGGATCGTGGGTGTGACGCTCATCGGCTGCGGTCAGTTCCAAGCCGGTCTGTGAAACCGACGTCGTGTGCCTTTATATCGTGTAAGTTGGCCCGGTCGCCAGCTTTGCGATGGATGGGAACCTGTCGGCAACTTTTCCGGTCTCAAGTGGCACAAATTATGCGGTCATGGGGGCCCGACATGGGGCATGATACGCACACGCGGGGTGTTAGCAAAACGTAAAAATGGGGTATACTTGCAGCCCAGACCCGTCCTTAAATAGAGTTGTCAACGAGCAAGTTTATGCGCCGCCTGCCTGTCCTGCTGCTGATGTGCCTACTGCCGCTTGTCGCGGCCGGGCAGTCTGTGAGCGGCGACAGCGCCACGGCCGAGCATCTGCTCGCACAGCCGCCGGCTCAGATCACCCAGGTTCAACCCGGTGTCGTGGTGCCGTTGTGGCGCGGGGCAGATGGTCATCTGCTGGCGCTCAAGGCCGACAGCAGCACCGGCGCCGATGCCCTGCGCAGCAATGTGCCGCTGGCGTTCCACGTGGTTGATGCAAACACGGTCATGACCACCGGACTGCAATACGGCTTGACGCCGAATCTGCAGCTGAATACCGAGGTCAGCCAGCACTCGTGGGCCAACAATCAGGCGTCGCAGGTACTCGATAGCGAAGTGGGCGCCACCTATGGCACCGGGCGTTACAGCCTTGGCCTGAGTGTCGGCACCATTACGACCCCTGACAACAACACGCCGTTGCCACGGGTGTTGCCGGGGGCTGCACCGGGCGTCGATGGCCTGCCC
>JBAPPP010000189.1:0-5108 GCA_049280175.1 Rhodanobacter sp. | reverse complement strand
CCTGTGTAGTTGTTTTCTGGGGTATCTGTAAGAGCATCGCGACTGAAGTCGCTCCCACAGGCAAAGGGAGTCACGGCTCAGATCACAGCCACTTTGAGCGTTTGAGCAGGGTGTAGATGCCGCCGACGACGGCCAGCATGACTACGATGATGGCGGGGTAGGCCCATGGCTGGGTGAGTTCGGGCATGTGGGTGAAGTTCATGCCGTACCAGCTGGTGAGCAGGGTGGGTGCGGCGAGCATGGCGGCCCAGCCGGCGAGTTTTTTCATCACCTCGTTCTGGCCGTAGGTGACCAGCGAGAGGTTGACGTTGATCGCGGCGGTGAGCATTTCGCGCATGGCGCTGATTGATTCGTTGACGCGGAAGACGTGGTCGTAGACGTCGCGGAAATACGCGCGCAGTTCGTCGGGGATCAGGTTCGGATGCAGCCGTACCAGTTGGCTGATGATGTCCTGCAGTGGCGCCGCCGCCAGGCGCAGCTTCATGAGGTCGTGCTGCATGTCATACAGACGGCGAACTGTGCTGCGTTTGAACGTTTCTGCGAAGATATCCTTTTCCAGCTGCTGCAGCTCTTCGCGGAAATCGCGCACGATCGGCAGCAGGTTGTCGACGATGAAATCGAGCACGCCATACAGGGCATAGCTGGGGCCGTGTGCCAACAGCGCCGGCGTGCACTCGCAGGCGCGCCGAGCTGGTGCGTACGAGAGCGAGGCGCCGTGGCGGATGCTTACCAGGTAACGCGGGCCGAGGAAGATATGTGTCTCGCCGAAGGCCAGATGGCCTTTGACCAGTTGCGCGGTCTGCACCACGATGAACAGCGAGTCGCCGTAGGTTTCGATCTTGGTGCGTTGATGCGCGGTGTGCGCATCCTCGATCGCCAGATCGTGCAGGCCGAACTCTTCCTGCAGCTTTAGAAGTAAAGGCTCGTCCGGCTCATGCAGGCCGACCCAGACGAAGGTGTCTGGGTCCTTTAGTACATCGCTGATCGCGTCGATACCGATGTCGCCGATGCGAGTACCGTCATTGCGGTAGGCAATGCAGTTGACGATCATCGGTTCGTCGATGGGCGATGGTGCCGTGGGGAGCGGATTGATGAGGTTCATTGGGACATCATGCCGCGCAGCCGAAGACAGGGCAATTACGTTGCGATGTAGGAGCTCCTGAGCCTGTGGGAGCGACTTCAGTCGCGATACGCTCTTGCGCGAAGGCGAAGAGCATCGCGACTGAAGTCGCTCCCACAAGAGCTATCGCGCACAGAGCCTGCCCCGGACTCGATCCGGGGGTGCGCTCCTACGGGTTTCGTCGCAGCGTCCATGCGAGTGCCAGCCAGCAGGGTAGTGCGAACAATAGCCATGGCTGGTTCTGTTGCACGACGCCAGGTAGCAGGTGCAGCAGCAGGGCGATCAGGATGGCTAGCAGTTGCAGCAGGATCAGGCTGTCGATGAAGCGCGATGGGGCGATGTCGTGGCGGGCGCGCCACAACGTTGGCAGCAGCAGGAAGGCGAAGGGGTTGAACAGCAGCAGGTTGGCGTTGGCCCATGCGGAGTGATGGGTGGTGAGTGTCCACAGCACCAGCAGCAGCAGGCCGATGATGCCGGCTGATAGAAGGTACAGCGTGCCGAGGAGGGCGTAGCCGACGGGCCACCAGCGTCGCATCAGTACAATCAGTACGGCGAGCAGGAGGCCGGCCAGAGCAAGCGGCAGTCGGAGATCGGGAGCCGTTGCCGGTGGTTCGTCGAGTCGATTTGGTGAGATCAGCTGTTCGTTCCGCAGCAGCGGCTGTACGCCGCCGTGACCATTGTCGACATGCACGTCGCGCAGTTGCGCCTGCAGCACCATCGGCAGAAAGCTTTCCTGCCAGGCGTTGAGTGGCTGGTCGGCGTAGGGGCCCAGGCCGAGATCCATCAGCAGCATCAGCCATGGTTGCGCGCTCATCAGGCGTGCGGTCTGCTGGCGAAAGGTCATGCCGCCGGCGCGTGCCGTGAGCTGGGGTTTCAGCACGCCGCCGAGCGCCTTGTTCAGTGCATCGCGTACGCGGGTGGTGCAGTTGTCGACGTAGTAGTCGTAGTTGTAGCCGGCGTTTTCGGGGCGCAGGTTCCACAGCAGGAAATCGCGTAGCGCGGCGGCTTGCTCAGGATTCAACAACAGCACCTGGCGGGTCACGGAGCGGCCGCTTTCGATGTAGTAGCTCTGGTCTTCCTGGCTGGGTGCGGCGTCCATCAGATAGTGCATCTGGCCACGGGCGAAGTTGAGCAGGAAGCCCTTTTCGTCGAAATCGAACACGCCGTAGTTGAAGTTGATCGCTTCGCCGGAGCTGATGTCGCGCAGCTCTATCGCGTCGTGACCGAAGCGTTCCCAGTAGGTTTCGCCTGGGCCGTAACTGATCAACGATACCTGCAGGTTCGCGCCGGGTGCATCGGCGACGCTGGCGTGGGCGGAGGGAGTGGCGGCGAACAGTAGCAGGACAAGCAGCAGCAAGGTGATGACGGCATGGTGCAGCTTTCGGTGACTCGTTAGGGCGTGGGAGTGAATCATGCTGGTGCTTGTCCGGTGGATTGCGCTTTGCTCTTCCTCCTGCGTGAAGTGGAGGTTGTGATCGAAGAAGGGATTCCCTCTTGGGAGAGGTGTTTTCCGTTTGGCGCTTGGCAGTTTAAGGCAAGAGCTTTACCCCTCCCCAACCCTCCCCTGCGAGCAGGGGAGGGAGCAAAGAGTGGGTGCTCTGCCTTCCCTGACCTGGGCGAGGAAACGAGGGGCTAGAACTCTTCTCTATTATTGGGAAGCAGAGGTAGGTTTCAGCCTTTGGCTTGTCGCATCACGCGGAACTGCTGCACGCGGCGGTCGTCGGCTTCGGTGACGTGGAACAGGAACGAGCCGATGGCGACCTCTTCGCCGGCTTCGGGCAGGTGACCGAATTCGGAGGTGACCATGCCGCCCACGGTGTCGTATTCCTCATCGGAGAAATCGGCGCCGGTGTGTTCGTTGAAATCCGCGATCGGCGTCAGTGCGCTGACCAGCAGGTCGCCGCCGGGCTGCTCGTGCACCAGTTGAGGCTCTTCTTCGTCATCGTGCTCGTCGTCTATCTCGCCAACGATCTGTTCCAGCACGTCTTCGATGGTGATCAGGCCGGCCACGCCGCCGTATTCGTCGACCACCAGTGCCATGTGGTTGCGGGTGAGGCGGAATTCCGCCAGCAGCACGTTCAGGCGCATCGATTCGGGAATCAGCACGGCCGGGCGCATGATCGCGCGGATGTCGAAATGCTCGGCGGCACCAAAGAATTTCAATACGTCCTTGGCCAGCAGGATGCCGAGGATTTCGTCTTTGTCCTCGCCGTGCACGGGAAAGCGCGAGTGGCCAGATTCCACGACTGCAGCAAGGATATCTGACAGCGGCGACTCCACCGCGAGCATCACGATCTGCGCGCGCGGGACCATCACGTCGTCCACGCTCAGTTCGGTGACCTTGATCGCACCCTCGACCATGGTCAGGGTGTCTACGGACAGCAGTCCGTTGGTCTGGGCGGCACGCAACTCCTCAAGCAGTTCGTTGCGGTTGCGTGGTTCGCCGGAAAACATATGGCCCAGTCGGTCCCACCATGTTCGGTGCGCCGGGCCGCTGGTACTGCCAGGGTCGTCGTTCATTTATCGCAGGGATGCTGCCCGCAAGCGGGCGGTAGATCGAGTTTAGCGGAAAAATTTTGACGATTCAGTGTCTTTGCCCTTGTCCTGGCTGGCGCCGGCAGGCGGCGGCATGGTTCAGGCGTAGGGATCAGCGATGCCGAGGCCCGCAAGAATGCGGGTTTCCAGCGCTTCCATGGCCTCCGCTTCGCTGTCTTCGATATGGTCGTAACCCAGCAAGTGCAGCACGCCATGGACGGTCAGGTGGGCCCAGTGATCACGCGCTGCCTTGCCCTGTTCGGTGGCTTCGCGCAGCACCACGGGCGCGCAGATCGCCAGGTCGCCGATCAACGGCAGGGCAACTCCGGGCGGCAGTTCGGCGGGGAACGACAGCACATTGGTGGCGTAGTCCTTGCCGCGATAGTCGCGGTTGAGTGCGCGGCCCTCGTCGGTATCGACAATGCGGATGGCCAGCTCGGTCGGCTTGCGGCGCTTCGCTCCGTGCAGCGCTGCATCGACCCAGCGACGGAAGCTGACTGGCGAGGGTAGGCCTGCGCGCGGTACCGCGTAGCCCAAGTGCACCTGGGCACCGGCGCGCTCCTGCTGTTGTGGGAGCGACTTCAGTCGCGATGCTTTTGCCTTGAGGGAGGGGCTTGTCGCGGCTGAAGCCGCTCCCACAGGGGCGCGCGACTGCCGGGTCATTTCCTCGCGCTCCTGCTGTGGTGGGAGCGACCGCCGGGTCATTTCGTTGCGTCCTCTTCCTTCTGCTCGAACGCCTCATAGGCGCGCACGATTTTCGCCACAAGCGGATGACGCACCACGTCGCGTGAAGTGAAGAACGTGAAGCTGATGCCGCCCACTCCGCGCAACACTTCAATCGCCTGCCGCAGGCCCGAGCGTGTATTGCGCGGCAAATCGACCTGGGTGACGTCGCCGGTGATCACCGCGACGGTGCCAAAACCGATACGCGTCAGGAACATCTTCATCTGTTCGACGGTGGTGTTCTGCGCCTCGTCGAGAATCACGTAGGCATCGTTGAGCGTGCGTCCGCGCATATAGGCGAGCGGGGCGATCTCGATCACGTTGCGCTCGATCAGCTTGGCCACCTTCTCGAAGCCGACCATCTCGTACAGCGCGTCGTACAGCGGGCGCAGGTAGGGGTCGATCTTCTGGCTGAGGTCGCCGGGCAGGAAGCCGAGTTTCTCGCCGGCTTCCACCGCCGGACGCACCAGCAGCACGCGCTGCACGCGGTTGTTCTCGAGCGCCTCGATGGCGCTGGCCACGGCGAGGTAGGTCTTGCCGGTGCCGGCCGGGCCGACGCCGAAGTTGATGTCGTGGCTGGTGATGGCGTGCAGGTAACGGGCCTGGTTGGGACCGCGGCCCTTGATCACGCCGCGCTTCACCTTGATCACCACTTCCTGCGCCGATTCGGCGGCCTGGTCGGCAAGCGCGTCGATACCGGACTCGGCCAGGTGCAGGTTGATGACCGCGC
>JBAPPP010000188.1:0-4557 GCA_049280175.1 Rhodanobacter sp. | reverse complement strand
GCCGCAGGCCGAATGGGTCGGCAATCCGGTGCGCGGCGCGATTGCGGCGTTGCCGATACCGACGCAGCGCATGGCTGATCGTAGCGGCAAGCCGCGTCTGCTGGTGCTCGGCGGGAGCCTTGGGGCGCGCGCCTTGAACCAGGTGTTGCCGCAAGCGTTGTCACAGTTGACCGCGTCCGAGCGTCCCGAGGTGTTGCATCAAGCGGGCAGCCGTGGTCTCGACGAGGCACGCGAAGCGTATGCGAATGCCGGCGTCGAGGCACAGGTAGTGCCGTTCATCGATGACATGGCAGCCAGCTACGGCTGGGCCGATCTGGCCGTGTGCCGTGCCGGCGCGCTGACCCTGGCCGAGCTCACGGCGGCGGGACTCGGCGCGTTGCTGGTGCCGTTTCCGCACGCGGTGGACGACCACCAGACGCGCAATGCCGAAGTACTGGTGGCGGCCGGAGCCGCCGAGTTGATTCAGGAGCGTGATCTGGACGTACAGCAATTGGCGCAGCGACTGACGTCGCTGTTGCAGGACCGCTCGCGGCTGATCGCGATGGCGGTTGCAGCCCGCACCCTGGCCAAGCCCGACGCGGCGGAAGTCATCGCGCGCGCCTGCATGGAGGTGGCCGCATGACGCCGCGTCGCCTGCATGCGCATGAAGATCTGATGAGCACGTTTCGTCGGGTTCACTTCATCGGTATCGGTGGTGTCGGCATGAGCGGCATCGCCGAGGTACTGCACAACCTGGGTTATGCGGTATCCGGTTCGGACCGCGCGAATTCGTCGACGGCGCAGCGGCTGCAGCAGCTGGGCATCACCGTGCATGTGGGGCATGCCGCCGAGCACGTGGGCGATGCCGACGTAGTGGTCACCTCGAGCGCGATCAAGCAGGACAACTCGGAGCTGGTCAGCGCACGCGCCTCACGCATTCCGGTGATACCGCGAGCGGAAATGCTCGGCGAGCTGATGCGTTTCCGTCGCGGCGTCGCGATTGCCGGCACCCACGGCAAGACCACCACCACCAGCCTCACCGCCAGCGTGCTGGCCGAGGCCGGCTACGACCCGACGTTCGTGATCGGTGGCCAGTTGAATGCAGCCGGCGCGAATGCGCGGCTGGGTACGGGCCAATATCTGGTCGCCGAGGCCGACGAGTCGGATGGTTCGTTCCTGATGTTGTCCCCGGTGATTGCTGCAGTCACCAACATCGATGTCGATCATCTTGAAAACTATGGCGGCGACTTCGCGCAGGTAAAGAAGGCGTTCGCCGATTTCCTGCATCGGTTGCCGTTCTATGGACTGGCCGTGTTGTGCGTGGATGATCCGGAAGTTGCCGAGCTGGCGAAGTCCACCCCGCGCCGCGTGATGACGTACGGCATCGACACACCGGATGCCGACGTACGTGCGGTGGATCTGACGCAGCACGGCTTCGAGATGCATTTCAACCTGCTGTTGCCGGGCCGCAACGAAGCGCTGCCTGTGAAGCTCAACCTGCCAGGCCGGCACAACGTGCTGAACGCGTTGGCTGCCGCCGCCATCGGTTGGCAGCTTGGTGTCGAAGCTCGCGCGATCGCGCATGCACTGGAGCACTTCCAGGGCGTCGGGCGGCGCTTCCATCGACGCGGCGACATCATGCTCGATCACGGCAGCGTGTTGCTGATCGACGACTACGGCCATCATCCGCGCGAACTTGCCGCGGTGTTCGCCGCTGCGCGCGGTGGCTGGCCGGATCGCCGCCTGGTCGTCGGCTTCCAGCCGCATCGCTACAGCCGCACGCGCGACCTGCTGGATGACTTCGCGAATGTCCTGGCCGAGGCCGACGTGCTGGTGCTGACGGACGTCTATCCGGCGGGTGAGGCGCCGATTGCCGGTGCCGATGGCCGCGCGCTGGCACGTGCCGTACGTGCGCGCGGCAAGGTCGACCCGGTATTGATCGAGCATCCGCGTGAACTGAAAGACACCTTGCCGACCCTGCTGCGCGACGGCGATCTGCTGCTGCTGCTGGGCGCCGGCGACATCGGTACGGCGGCGCTTGAGCTGGCGCAGGCCGGCCATCTGAGGACAGGCAAGTGAACAGCGACAACGTCAACAAGATCAGCAACCGGATCACCGACCCCGCCCAGTTCGGCCGCGTCGCCGTGGTGATGGGCGGTAGCTCGGCCGAACGCGAGGTGTCGCTCGATTCCGGCCGCAATGTGCTGGCCGCACTGCAGGCACGCGGTATCGACGCGCATGCGATCGATGGCATTCCTGCACTGCTGGACGCATTGCGCGCCGGTCACTTCGCCCGCGTGTTCAACATCCTGCACGGCCAGCATGGCGGTGGTGAGGACGGCGTGCTGCAGGGCGCGCTGGAATCGCTCAACGTGCCGTATACAGGGTCAGGCGTGCTTGGTTCCGCGCTGTCGATGGACAAGACGCGCTCCAAGCGGGTGTGGCAATCGCTTGGGTTGCCGACGCCGAAATTCGCCGCATTGCCGCGCGGTGCGGATGTGCACGCGGCGGCGCGTCAGATTGGTTTTCCGCTGATCGTGAAGCCTGCTAGCGAAGGTTCCAGCGTCGGCGTGACCCGCGTGTTCGCGGAAAGCGATCTGGATGAGGCGGTCAAGCTGGCGGCGAAATATCCGGGCGATCTGCTGATGGAGACGCTGATCGAGGGCGACGAGCTGACCGTCGCGATTCTCGGTCGCGAGGTGTTGCCGAGCATCCATATCGTGCCCAAGGCTGCGTTCTACGACTACAACGCGAAATACATTGCCGAAGACACCCAGTACCTCTGCCCCGGCCTCGACGGAGCGGCCGAAAGTGACATACGCGCGCTGTCACTGGACGCGTTCGATGCACTCGGCTGTGCTGGCTGGGGTCGGGTCGATGTGATGCGCGACTCCGCCGGTCGCAACTGGCTGCTGGAAGTGAATACCGCGCCGGGCATGACCTCGCATTCGCTGGTGCCGAAGGCGGCTGCGGCTGCCGGCATCGACTATCAGGAACTCTGCTGGCGCGTGCTCGAAACCAGTTTCCGGGGGGGCGCATGAGAGGAGCCGTTCGCTTCGTTGCCTGGTGTCTGGCCATCGCGCTGATCGCGCTGCCGATCGTCGGCGTGCTGCGCGGATGGTTTGCGGCCAATCGCTGGCCGGTGACCCAGCTGACCGTGCAGGCGGAGTTCAAGCATGTGAGTGCGCCCGAAATTCGCGCTGTGGTGTTGCCGCGTCTTGGCAAGGGCTTCTTCGCACTGGATCTCGACTCCGTGCAGAAGGCGGTCGCCGCACTGCCGTGGGTGGAATCGGTGGAGGCACGCAAGCGCTGGCCGGATACCTTGCTGCTGCGCATCTACGAACGTCAGCCATTCGCGCGCTGGAACGACAAGCAGCTGATCAGCCGGCAAGGTCTAGTG
Organism: Rhodanobacter sp.; assembly: GCA_049280175.1. Lineage (GTDB taxonomy): Bacteria > Pseudomonadota > Gammaproteobacteria > Xanthomonadales > Rhodanobacteraceae > Rhodanobacter. The sequence goes on along the minus strand of JBAPPP010000188.1, from coordinate 1,178 downwards.
TTCGATGCGCCGGGCGCGACGGACACCGATGCGCTGCCGGATCTGCGTGGTCCGGATGCGCGGCTGGCCGAAGTGGTGAGCTTCTATGCGGACACGCTGAAGGCGTTCGCCGGCACCCATCTGCTGATCACCGGCGTTGCACTGACCGAGCGCGGCAGCTGGAGCGTCACTACCGCCAGCGGCGCGCAGATCGTGATCGGCGATCGTGATCAGGCCGGGCGCCGGCTGCGCCGGTTCCTCACTGTCTACCCGCAGTTGATGGCCGGTCATACCGATGGTTTCACCTACGCCGATCTTCGCTACACCAATGGATTTGCCGTGCGCTGGCCGCAGTTGCCGGTCGCTACCCACGCTGGAGGCTCGCCCCGCACATGAAATCGCGCAACGACAAACAACTGGTGGTCGGTCTCGATATCGGCACCTCGAAAGTGGTGGCGATCGTCGGCGAGTACGAGCCAGGCGAGCCGATCACGGTGATCGGCATCGGTACGCATGTCTCCCGCGGCATGAAGCGCGGCTCGGTGGTCGACATCGAATCGACAGTGCACTCCATCCAGCGCGCGGTGGAGGAGGCCGAGCTGATGGCCGGTTGCGACATACGTTCAGTGTATGCATCGATCTCCGGCAGCCACCTGGAAACCCGCAATTCACACGGCAACGCAGCGATCCGCGACCGGGAAGTGACTGCGGCCGACCTGGAGCAGGTGCTGGAAGCGGCCAGCGCGGTGGCGATCCCGGCCGACCGCAAGGTGCTCTACAAGGAATCACAGGAATACCGCATCGACGGCCAGGACGGCATCCGCTCGCCGGTGGGTATGAGCGGCGTGCGGCTGGAAGCAAATGTGCATCTGGTTACCGGTGCGGCAGCCGCGGTGCAGAACATCAGCAAATGCATCCAGCGCTGTGGGCTGTCGGTGGACGAACTGGTGCCGTCAGCGTTGGCAAGTGCGAAGGCCGTGTTGACCGACGACGAGCGCGAGCTCGGCGTGTGCCTGGTCGATATCGGCGCCGGCACCACCGACATCGCGATCTACACCCAGGGATCGATCCGCTATACCGCCTCGCTGCCGGTCGGCGGCGATCAGGTCACCAGCGATATCGCCTACGGCGTGCACACGCCAACCGCGCACGCGGAGGAGATCAAGATCAAGTACGCCTGCGCGCAGACGGGTCTGGCG
>JBAPPP010000187.1:0-12586 GCA_049280175.1 Rhodanobacter sp. | reverse complement strand
GCGGGTGACCGAGCAGGGCGAGGTGATCCATCGCAAGTACGGTATCCGCGCGCTGGCGCTGCGCAACCTTGAGCAAACCGTCGGTGCCGTCCTTCGCGCTTCCTTGCGTCCGCGCGAGAGCGAGCCGCGCGAGGAACGCTGGCGCGAACAGATGGACTGGTTGTCGACAAACAGTCGCCAGGCCTATCGCGCGTTCGTCGATCGCGAACACTTCGTCGATTATTTTCGGCATGCCACGCCGATTGATGTGATCGAGCGGATGACGCTCGGCTCGCGTCCGGCCAGCCGGCGCAGCATGCGCGGCGTGCAGGATCTGCGGGCGATCCCGTGGGTGTTCGCATGGACCCAGTGTCGCTCAATCATCACCGGGTGGTATGGGCTCGGCACGGCGTTGGAGAAGGGGGTTGCCGAGTTTGGAGAAGCGGCACTGGCTGAGATGGCGCGTGACTGGCCGTTCTTCAGCAACCTGCTGGATGACGTGGAAATGGTGCTGGCCAAGTGCGATTTGGATATCGCCGAGGCGTTCTCGAAACTGTCCGGTCCGCTGCACGAGGACTTCTTCGGCCTGATTCGCAGCGAGTTTGATTGCACCCAACGCGCGCTGCTCAAGCTCAAGGGCAGCAAGGCGCTGCTGCAGGGCGATCCACGCCTTGCCGCCTCGATCCGCCTGCGCAACCCCTACGTCGATCCGATGAGCCTGCTGCAGGTCGATCTGCTGCAGCGTTGGCGCGACGGTGATGGAAAGGACGATGTTCTGTTGCAGGCTCTGGTCGCCTGCGTCAACGGCGTATCACAGGGACTGCAGAACACCGGTTGAGCAACGCGCCGGGGCTGGCGCTCACCCCAACCTACATCTGCTTCGCTCCAGCCCCTGCTAGCGAGGGGAGGGGCAACATCATTCAACCGCCCAGCTCTGCCCAGCGTGCGTAAGCCGTGTCCAGCTCGGCCTGCAGTTTGGCCACGGCATCGTTCGCCTTCGTTATCTCGGCAGCGTGTTGCTTGAAGAAATCCGCTGTGGTCATCGCCGCGCCGCGGGCAGCGATATCGGTTTCCAGCTGTTCGATGCGTGCGGGCAGCAGATCCAGCTCGCGCTGATCCTTGAAGCTCAACTTGCGCTTTGGTGTTGCTGCCGCCGCCGGTGCCGGTTCGCTGCGAGTCAGCCCCGGCTTGGCTGCTGCCGCAGCAACCGCGCTCGCTGCCGTTGGCCGCTGGCGCAGCCAGTCGGTATAGCCGCCGATGTATTCGCCGATCTGGCCGTTGCCTTCCAGCACCAGCGTGCTGGACACCACGTTGTCGAGAAACGCGCGATCGTGCGAGACCAGTAGCAGGGTGCCCTGGTAATCGGTCAGCAACTCTTCCAGCAGTTCGAGTGTTTCGACGTCCAGATCGTTGGTGGGCTCATCCATCACCAGCAGGTTGGATGGCTGCGCAAATAGTTTTGCCAGCAGCAACCGGTTGCGCTCGCCGCCGGACAAACGCGTGATCGGTGCACGCGCGCGTTCGGGCGAAAACAGAAAGTCCTGCAGGTAGCCCACGATGTGTTTGCGCTGGCCATTGAGTTCGATGAACTCGCGGCCTTCGGCCACATTGTCGAGTGCGTTGAGCTGGTTGTTGAGCTGCAGGCGATGCTGATCGAAGTAGGCCACCTGGATGCTGGTGCCCATCTCCGCTTCGCCGCGCTGCGGCTTCAATTCGCCGAGCATGATCTTCAGCAGGGTGCTCTTGCCGGCACCGTTCGGGCCGATGATGCCGATGCGATCGCCGCGCATGATGGTGGTGGACAGATCGTCGATCAGCACGCGGCCGCCGTAGGCCTGATGCACGTGCTTCAGGTCGATCACTTTCTTGCCCGAGGCCTGTGCACTGGCCAGCGTCATCTTCGCGTTGCCAGTGAGGTTGCGTCGCTCGGCGCGCTCGTTGCGCAATGTTTTCAGCGCGCGCACGCGACCTTCGTTGCGGGTACGCCGGGCCTTGATGCCTTGACGGATCCACACTTCTTCCTGCGCCAGCTTCTTGTCGAACAGCGCGTTCGCCTGCGATTCCGCATGCAGGCGCTCTTCGCGTCGGCGCAGATAGTTTTCGTAATCGCCAGGCCAGTCGGTGAGCTGGCCGCGGTCGATCTCGACGATGCGCGTGGCCAATGCACGCAGAAAACTGCGGTCATGGGTGACGAAGATGATGCTGCCTTCGAACTGCTTGAGAAAATTCTCCAGCCAGCCGATCGCCTCGATATCCAGGTGATTGGTCGGCTCGTCCAGCAGCAGCACATCGGGTTTTCGCACCAGCGCCTGAGCCAGCAGCACGCGGCGCTTCATGCCGCCGGACAGCGCGGCGAAATCCGTCTCCGCCGGCAGCTCCAGCTTGGTCAGCACTTCGGTCACACGGCGATCCAGATCCCAGCCGTGTTGCGCCTCGATCTTTGATTGCACGTCGCCTAGTGCGTCGAAATCGGCTTGGGTGTGCAGCTCGTGCAGCAGGTGGTGGTAGCGCGCCAGCAGGTGGCCGAGATCGCCCAGCCCTTCTGACACCACGTCGAACACGTTGCCGGCGGTGTCCTGCGGCACCTCCTGCGCCATGCGCGCAATCACCACGCCGCTTTGCACCCGCACTTCGCCGTCGTCGGCATGCAACTCGCCGGCGATCAGTTTCATCAGGGTGGATTTGCCTTCGCCGTTGCGACCGACGATACATACACGCTCGTTCGCTTCAATCGACAAATCGACGTGTTCGAGCAGGAGGGGGCCGCCGATACTGAAGTCGACGCGTTGCAGTTGGATAAGAGACATCTCCCCATTGTAGCGGCTGGCCTATGGGAAAGCCGCCTCGACTGACGACGAAGGTTTGTAATGTGCATCTCGAAATGCGCGCGCCACCCAAGCCCGATTCGTCGACACAAGCCCTTCCGTGGCCCAAATGTGACGAAAAGGTGGACACTTGCAATCTATTAAAAAACATGCATTTGGCTGGGTAAGTTCGCGCATCACCTATGGATATTGCGGCGACGATGCATTATCGTCGCGCCCACGTGCGTCGATGTTGCAGTTTGAGTAGCGAGGAATCTGGGTTGGCTATCAAGTTCACAAAGCCAGGGCGGTTGCTGGACCGGGTTCGGGGCGCGCTCTTGGCGGTGCTCCTGTGCGGCCTCGGCAGCTTTGCCGGTGTTGCCCATGCCGGCTACGCCGCCATTGTCGTCGACGCGACGACCGGTCAGGTGCTGAACGAGGTCAACGCCGACGAGCAGAACTACCCGGCCTCGCTGGCCAAGATGATGACGCTGTATCTCACCTTTCAGGGGTTGAAGAGCGGCCAGTTGACGATGGACAAGGAGTTTCCGGTTTCCGCCTGGGCGGCAGACCGGGCGCCAACCAAGCTCGGTCTGCGCCGCGGCCAGACGATTTCGGTGAACGATTGCATCTTCGGGATGATCACGAAATCGGCCAACGATGCGGCAACCGTGATGGCTGAAGGCCTCGGTGGCTCCGAGAGCCAGTTCGCCGCGCTGATGAACGCCCAGGCCCTTCGCCTCGGCATGACCGGCACCCATTTCGACAATGCGTCCGGGCTGCCAGATCCGCAGAACACGACGACAGCGCGCGACATGGTGAAACTGGCCATGGCGCTTTATCACGACTTCCCCCAGTACGCGCAGTTTTTCTCGACCCAGGAATTCATGTTCCGCGGACAGTTGGTGCGCGGGCACAACCATCTGATGGACAGCTATCCGGGGATGGATGGCCTGAAAACCGGCTTTACCGACGCATCCGGATTCAATCTGGCCTCCACCGCTGTGAGGGATGGTCACCGCCTGTTTGGTGTGGTCATGGGCGGCCGTACCGCCTCGGCCCGCGACCATTTGATGGCTCGATTGCTGGACGATGGTTTCGATCACCGGCAGACCCCGGCGATCCTGGTCGCTCAGGCCAGTAGTCCCAGCATGGCGCACCGTGTACTGGCCGCGTTGTCTCCCATAGGAAGCGCCGAAGCTGAAGCGGTGCCGGCGCCGCAACACCATCGTCATCGGGGTAGCAAGGCCGTCGGTCCTGTCGCGCACAACGTCTGTGTTCCGCATAAGGGTGTCGTGTGTCCTCGTCGTGAGGTGGCGCACCATCCAAGGCGCAACGCAACCCGACTCGCCCAGCGCAGCAGCAACAAGAAACCGGTTGTCGCGGCCGCAGCCTCAGGTAGCGACGGCTAGCGCGGTTGCGGTCCGCACGATGGCGGGCTGCACTTTTCGTACGCGTCATCCGGACTGCCGCTAGCCGTCGCGTCGAGACGCGTTCACCCTGCGCTGAAGCAGTGCACCCGGATCGGTGTGATCCGGCTTCGCGCGATTGCCGTTTGATCCGGCCGCTGGCGACAGGGCGCTGAGTCGCTGAGCGCATTGGGCTGGGCTTTTCAGGACTGCGAGGGATCTCGCTCTACCGGACTTTGTCCGTAGCGGCGCACACAAATAAAAACCCCGCGGCATGCCGCGGGGTTTTGTTTGCCCATACAGCGTGGCTTACTTCAGTTTGGCGTCGGCGCGCAGCGCATCGGCACGATCGGTCTTTTCCCACGAGAACGCGGTGAAGGTTTTGCCGTTGGCATCCTTCATCTCGTGCGGGGTGCGGCCGAAGTGGCCGTAGCTGGCGGTCTGCTGGTACATCGGGTGAATCAGGTCGAGCATCTGCAGAATGCCGTACGGGCGCAGGTCGAAGTGCTTGCGGATCAGCTTCTCGATCTTCTCGTCGCTGATCTTGCCGGTGCCAAAGGTGGTGACCGAGATCGAGGTCGGATGGGCGACGCCGATTGCGTAGCTCACCTGCACTTCGCAGCGGTCGGCGATGCCGGCGGCGACGATGTTCTTGGCCACGTAACGGGCGGCATAGGCAGCCGAGCGATCGACCTTGGACGGATCCTTGCCCGAGAAAGCACCACCGCCGTGACGAGCCCAGCCGCCGTAGGTGTCGACGATGATCTTGCGACCGGTCAGGCCGCAGTCGCCCACCGGGCCGCCAATGACGAACTTGCCGGTCGGGTTGATGTGGAACTTGGTGCCCTTATGCAGCCACTTGGCTGGCAGCACCGGCTTGAGGATGTATTCGCGCACGGCCTCGATCAGGTCTTTCTGCTTCACGCTCGGATCGTGCTGGGTCGACAGCACCACGGCGTCGATGGCGGTAGCCACGCCGTTCTCGTAGCGCAGGGTGACCTGGCTCTTGGCGTCCGGACGCAGCCATGGCAGCGGCGAGTTCTTCTTCTTGCGAACCTTGGCCTGCTGCTCGACCAGGCGGTGCGCGTAGTAGATCGCCGCCGGCATGAAGTCCTTCGTTTCATTGGTGGCGTAACCGAACATCAGGCCTTGGTCGCCGGCTCCCTGGTCTTCCGGGTTCTTGCGGTCCACGCCCTGGTTGATGTCGGGCGACTGCTTGCCGATCAAGTTGAGCACGCCGCAGGTCTCGCCGTCGAAGCCGACTTCGGAGGAGTTGTAACCGATGTCGACGATGACCTTGCGGGTCAGGGCTTCCAGGTCGATCCACGCATTGGTGGTGACTTCGCCGGCAACGATCGCCACGCCGGTCTTGACCATGGTTTCGCAGGCGACGCGGGCGCGCGGGTCCTGCGCGAGGATCGCGTCGAGCACGGCATCGGAGATCTGGTCGGCAACTTTGTCCGGATGGCCTTCGGAGACCGATTCGGAGGTGAACAGGTAATTGGACATCGCGGTTTATATCCTTTCGTGCGGATAGAGAGATACAAGAAGCCGGGCATGATACATCCCCGCTCCCGGTTTTGCAGCCTCAGCATGCCGATGAAGGATGACGATTTCATGCCGATTCAGCCATTTGGACGGCTTTTTGGTTTGTGAAGGGCCACCGTCAAGCCCATCTCAGGCCTCGCTCTGCTCAGGCAGGAGGCGGCTTTCCGCTCAGTACACCGTGGCGCGGGCCTGGACGAAAGCGAAGAAGAACACCGCATTGGGATCATTTCGCACGGCATGCAGTTCATGGCGCATGCCCTCGACGGTGACCGTATCAACCTTGCCGTCGGCGATCAGCTGATCGGCGGCCGAGACCAGCAGTTCTTGCCAGAACTCGATCATATGCTTGCGCCGCCCGGGCTGGCGGTTGTCCAGATGTATGGTCTTCACCTCTGTTTGCACATCGCGGTAGCCACCGGCGAGCAGCAGATTGCCAAGCTTTGCGCCGATGAACGGATCGCCGCCGCTGTCGTACTGGTGGTCATTGAAGGCCATCCAGTAGCGCAGCAGCTGGGGCGAATAGGGGTCGAGGAAGAACGACGAGTTGAGTACCTCGGTGACGTATACCAGGCCGCCGGGACTGAGCACACGGCGTACTTCGCTCAGCACTCGGGCCGGGCTGGGCATATGTTCGAGTACCCAGCAGAGATAGGCGGCATCGAAGCTGCGCTCGGCGAACGGAAGATCGGAGGCGTCAGCCTGCTTTAGTGCGTAGCGCGCTTCGCACCACGCTGTGGCGGCGAGATTCTTCTCGGCGGCGGCCAGCTGCGCGGCGGAAAGATCCACGCCGGTGACGTGCAATTGCGGAAACCGTCGCAGCAGGATCTCCGTCTGCGCGCCTACGCCGCAACCCACTTCCAGCAAGCGCGTGGCACCACCGTAGTCGATGTTGCCGAACAGGCTGGTTTCAAACATGCGCGCCTGGCGCACCAGTCGCGACTGTTCCTCGGCGGAAAAGCCGTGGATGTATGGAAAATCACTAGTGACGATGCTGTTCACGAGAGTGCCCGTGAATTGGGGAAGTGCTTCATGCGGACCTTTTGATCGCGCGAAGCACACAGTACACCTCTCGCGCTGCAGGGGTGAGTCCTGCCTCAGCTTTGTTTTGGCGTCGTCGGGCGCCAGGGCGTCATGCCGACTGGCCATATCGCTGAATCGGATGGGAGAGCACGCAGGGTGCCCGCCATTCAGGCGGCCAGACGTTCGCCAGCCGCGAGCGCGGCGAAGTAGTCACGGGTCAGGCGCAGCTGCGCGTCGGCCGATTCGGCACGATTGACGACTTGCCGGAACGCGGCGTTTTCCGGCCGATCCTTGGCGTACCAGCCCAGATGCTTGCGAGCGATGCGCACGCCCTGCAGTTCACCGTAGAACGCATAGAGCTGCTCGAGATGACCGATCAGGATCTGTGCAACTTCGGTTGGCTCGGGTGCGGGCAACAACTCGCCGGTGGCGAGATAGTGCGTGATCTCGCGGAAGATCCATGGCCGCCCTTGCGCGCCGCGGCCAATCATCAGCGCATCGGCGCCGGTGACATCGAGTACGTGCCGCGCCTGCTGCGGCGTGTTGACGTCGCCATTGGCCAATACGGGAATACGCACGGCCGCCTTCACGGCGGTGATCGTGTCGTATTCGGCCTCGCCTTCGTATTTGTCGGCGCGGGTGCGGCCATGCACAGCCAGCGCGGCGATGCCGCTGTCTTCGGCAATCCGCGCGATGTTCAACGCGTTCCTGTTTTGCCGATCCCAGCCGGTGCGGATCTTCAGGGTCACCGGCACCTCAACCGCATCGACCACCGCCTTGACGATGCGTGCCACCAGCGGCTCGTCCTGCAGCAGCGCGGAGCCTGACCATACGTTGCAGACTTTTTTCGCGGGGCAGCCCATGTTGATGTCGATCAGCTGTGCGCCGTTGGCGACGTTGAAGCGCGCCGCCTCGGCCAGCATCGCTGGGTCATAGCCGGCGATCTGCACACTGACCGGTTCGGGCTCGCCGGCGTGATCCATCCGCTGCAGCGACTTGCGGGTGTGCCACAGACGCGGATCGGCGTTGGTCATTTCCGACACGGCCAGACCCGCGCCCAGCCGTTTGCACAGCAGGCGGAATGGTTTGTCGGTGACGCCGGCCATCGGGGCCAGCACCACCGGCGGGTCGATGCGGTAAGGGCCAATCTGCATTCGCCCATTGTAGCTGCAGCCAGGCGTCGGCTTGCGCCGTTACGCGGATGGTCATGCTGGGTGGGGATCGACTGCTATCCTGAATCAGTTCATCACGCAGGAGCCTGATATGAGGTGGCGCAAGCTTTTGTGGGGTTTGCTGGTGTTACCCGCGCTGGTGTCGGCGCATCATGCCGACGAGGACGCTCAAGGGCTGCGCGACGTCACGGTGCTGATTGTCCGGCATGCTGAAAAGGCCGGCCCGGGCAATGGACTCAGTGCACGCGGCGAGCAACGGGCGGCTGCCTATGCGGGCTATTTCGACCCGCTGCAACTGGATGGTGAAACGTTGTTGCCGCTGCGGCTGATCGCCACCAGTGACAGCAAAGCCAGCGAACGGCCACGGCTGACCCTGACCCCACTTTCGGCGCGCTTGTTATTGCCGATCGAGCAGCCTTTTGCGGACGATCAGGTCGACGCGCTGGTCAAGTCGCTGCGTAAACAGAACCAGGCGTCCGTCGTGCTGATCGCCTGGCATCACGGACATATTGGCAAGCTGATCGATGCGTTCGGCGGCAACGCCAAGATTCTATTGGGCGGCAAATCATGGCCGACGGATGTCTATGACTGGCTGGTGGTGCTGCGCTTCGATGATCACGGCAAGTTGATCGAATCGCGCAGCGAGCGGGTGCAGGAGCATCTGCTGCCCGGCGACGCATCGGGCAACTGATCGTGAGGTAGCGGAGGTTACTGTCAGCGGATCAACGATTCGCCCGCACGTGTTTGTGTTTGAACAACACCGCAAACAGGACGGCCACCACCAGCGCATACAGCGCAAAAGTCAGCCAGATGCCATGCCAGTCCTTCGTGCCAGCGTGGGTGAAGTAGCGGTCGATGATGATGCCGCTCAGCGAACTGCCCAGCACCGCGCCGACACCGTTCGTCATCAGCATGAACAGCCCCTGTGCGCTGGCGCGGATCGACGGATCGCTTTGACCCTCGACGAACAACGAGCCGGAGATGTTGAAGAAATCGAACGCCATCCCATACACGATGCAGGACAGCACGATCATCCACAGCTCGTGCCCGGGATTGCCGAATGCAAAGAGACCGAAGCGCAAGGTCCACGCCAGCATGCTGATCAGCATCACCGTCTTGATGCCGAACCGCTTCAGGAAGAACGGTATTGCCAGGATGAACAGCGTCTCGGAGATCTGCGAAATCGACATGATGATCGCCGGATATCGGACCGCCACCAGACCCTTGTACGCATCGACGTTTTCGAAGTCGTGCAGGAACGTGTCGCCATACGCATTCGTCAGCTGCAGCGCGGCACCGAGCAGCATGGCGAAGATGAAGAAGATCGCCATCTGACGGTTGCGGAACAGCGAGAACGAGGTCAGTCCCAGCGTGTCGAGCAGCGATAGCCCGGTCGTGCGTTTAAGCTTCGGCGGGCAGGCCGGTAGCGTGAACGCATACAGGCCCAGTAGCACCGCTGCGCCGGAGGCCACGTAGAACTGGCCGGCGGAGGTCTCAAGATGCAGCAAGCTGACCGTCCACAAAGCCGCGATGAAGCCGATCGTGCCCCATACCCGAATGGGTGGGTAATCCCGTACCACGTCCTTGCCATCGTCCTTCAGCGCCGAATACGCCACCGTGATCGACAGCGAGATGGTCGGCATGTAGCACATCATGTTGATCAGCATCACCCAGAACAGGGTGGTGGGGTTGTTCACCAGCGGCACTGCGAACAACACGATGGCACCGGTGATGTGCAGCAGGCCGTAAAGCTTTTCCGCATTGATCCATTTGTCGGCAATCACGCCCGCGATGGACGGCATGAACAGCGAGGCGATACCCATCGTCGAGAAGATCGCGCCGAACTCCGCGCCTGACCAGTGCTTGGTCTGGAACCAGTAGGCGCCGATAGTGAGCAGCCACGAACCCCAGACGAAGAACTGCAGGAAGTTCATGGCAATGAGTCGGAGCCTGAGACTCATGAACGGATAGCCAGCATGTGTATTCCCCGTGTCCGGCCGGGGAACGTTCCCATGGCCACCAAACCCGGTGAGGTTAGAGGATGCTCCAAGCTTGCGGCAAGGTACGCTGCGGCGTAGCTCAGGTGTCATCGCCGAGCAGGCTGGCCACGCGCTCGCGCAATACCGGCAGAAGTTCGGTCTCGAACCACGGGTTGCGCGTCAGCCACACGCGGTTGCGCGGGCTCGGATGCGGTAGCGGCAACACGCCATTGGCGAGATGTGTGCGCCACGCCAGCACGGTGTCGGTAAGTGTGCGGCCGCGCCGTTTACCCAGCAGGCCGGCCTGTGCGTACTGGCCGATCGCCAGGGTCAGGCGTACCCGTGTGAGCATCGGCAGCAGCCGCGGATGCCAGGTCGGCGCGCATTCCGGCCGTGGCGGCAGGTCGCCGCCACGAGCGCTGCCGGGAAAGCAGAAGCCCATCCCCACGATCGCAATGCGTCGCGCGTCATAGAACAGGGTGCGATCCACGCCCAGCCAGGCGCGCAGGCGATCGCCGCTGACATCGTCGAACGGGATGCCGCTCATGTGCACTTTGCGCCCGGGTGCCTGGCCAACGATCAGCAGGCGCGACGAAGCTGACGCCTGCAATACGGGTCGGGGACCGAGCGGGAGGTGCGCTTCGCAAATCTTGCAGGCGCGAATTTCGGTAAGTAGCTGATCGAGCGCGCGACCCTCCTGCCTGCGGGAGCGCTCCCTCTCCTGCGTGTCCCGAAGAAGGGATTCCCTTTGGTCGCAGGCGAGGGTTGGGGTGGGGTGCCCTTTGTCCACGCGCTTCACGGCAACAGCTTGCCCGGGTTGAGGATGCCGTCGGGGTCAAACGCATGCTTGATGTTGCGCATCAGATCCAGCGTGCTGGGCGCGAGCGCCAGCGGCATGAATTCGCGCTTGACCATGCCGATGCCGTGCTCACCCGACAGCGTGCCCTCGAGTCGAATCACCAGCGCGAACACCTCGGCCAGGCAGGCGTGTGCGCGCTCGCGCTCGGCATCGTCGCGCGGCAGCAGGTTCACATGCAGGTTGCCGTTGCCGGCGTGGCCGAACGTGACGATCAATACATCGTGTTTCGCGGAGAGCTGCTTGATGCCGTCGACCAGTGCAGGCAGATGGCTGACCGGTACCACGACGTCCTCGTTGATCTTGTTCGGCGAGATCGTGCGTTGCGCGGGCGAGAGCGCCTTGCGTGCTGCCCACAAGGTCCGCGTTTCCTCGGCGGTCTCGGCGACGCGCAATTCCTCAAGTCCATCACCACGTGCGGCACGCGAGACGGCTTCCACGGCGGAAGGCAGGGTTTCTGGCTCGCCGTCGACTTCGATCATAAGCAGCGCGCCGGCCAACGGCACGCTGTCACCGCTGTGGTCGTGCGCCAGCTTCAACGCCACGTCGTCGATGAACTCCAGTGCGCAAGGCGTCACCGGCTGCGCCATGATGCGCGCCACGGCGCGAGCAGCAGCACCCACGTCGCGATAGGTCGCGCGTAGTGTGCGCACCGCCGACGGTTTCGGAGTGAGTTTCAACGTGGCTTCGGTGATCAGGGCCAGCGTACCTTCCGAGCCGATCAGCAACCGTGTGAGGTCGTAGCCGGTGGCACCCTTGCTGGTATAGGTGCCACACCGGAAACCCTCACCGCTGCCGCTGACGGCGCGCAGGCCCAGGGTATTTTCGCGTGGGCTGCCATATTTCACCGTGCGCGGCCCGGCCGAATTGCAGGCTAGGTTGCCGCCGATGCTGCACCACGGCGCCGACGTGGGATCGGGTGGCCAGAAGAAACCATGTGGCAGCAGCGCCTGCTGCAGGTCCCCATTCAATACACCGGGCTCGACCACGGCGAGGCGATTGTCGGGGTCGAGCCGGAGGATCCGGTTCATCCGCTCGAAGCTCACTACGACGCCGCCGTTTACGGGCACCGTGGCGCCCGTGGTATTGCTGCCGCGACCACGCGCGATGACCGGCACCCTATGCGCACGGCAGGCCTGCACCAGCGCTTCGACCTGCGCATGCTCGGTGGGGAACACCACCGCGTCGGGCAGCGCGTGGAGGCGCGAGTTGTCGTAGGCGTAGGAAATTCGCTCGGCTTCGCCCACGGCGAGTGCGTCGGCGGAGAAAATTCCGCTCAGGCTGGCGAGCAGTTCGGCTGGCAATGGCATCGCTAAAGCCTATCCCAATGCAGGAAGAAGTTGCGTTTGCATCAAGGGGCAGGGCGCTTCAATGCGCTTCGAAAGCGCCCCGCAGCCAATGCTGGCGGATGTTGTCGGCCGGGCCATCGTAGGTCACTACGTCGAAGCGGCAGGCGCGCCGTGCGTGTTGCGGATGCGCGACCAGCCAGTGTTGCGCGGCCTGGATCAGCTTGCCTTGTTTGCTCGTGGTGACCGAGGCCGCGGCATCGCCATGACTGGCACTTTTTCGATAACGCACTTCGACGAAGACCACGGTGTCGCCTTCGCGCATCACCAGATCGAGTTCGCCATGACGCGTGGTGTAGTTGCGTGTGAGCAGGCGAAGGCCGGCGCGTTCGAGTTCGCCGCAGGCGCGCTGCTCGAAGGAATCGCCGGCGGCGCGCATCAGCCAGAAGCTGGCTGGAAGCCGCCGGTTGAGGATGAGCTGGCCGGCGCTGGGGAGGGGGTGTCAGCGGGTGGAGCCCCGGACGGCACGTCGT
>JBAPPP010000186.1:0-3756 GCA_049280175.1 Rhodanobacter sp. | reverse complement strand
GCTCCGAGTATTCGATTCGGCTGGTGGAATCAGAGGAAATCGGTACCGTCGGTGTGGGCGAGGCGACGGTGCCGCATTTGAAACTGTTCAACAACCTGCTCGAAATCGATGAGATCGATTTCATCAGGCAGACCCAGAGCACGTTCAAGCTAGGCATCCAGTTCAATGACTGGGGTCGGATCGGCGATTCGTATATTCATGGCTTTGGCACGATCGGCCATGACGTGAGCCTGCTGCCGTTTCACCAGTTCTGGATCAAGGCGATGCAGAAAGGCATCGCGTCCGATATCGGTGCGTACTCCTTGAACACGGTAGCGGCGCCACGCGGCAAGTTCATGGCTTCATCTTCGGACGCACCTGCCACGTCGCCTCTGTCGGACATTGCCTATGCGTATCACTTCGACGCGGGTCTGTATGCGAAGTTTTTACGCCGTTACGCGGAGCAGCGTGGCGTGCGCCGCACCGAAGGCAAGATTGCGCAGACCTTGCTGCGACCCCATGACGGCTTCGTCGAGGCGGTCGTCCTGGAGAGCGGCGAGCGCATGGAAGGGGACCTGTTCATCGATTGCTCCGGCTTTCGCGGCCTCTTGATCGAGCAGGCGCTGCATACCGGCTATCTCGATTTCACCCACTGGCTGCCATGCGATCGTGCCATGGCCGTGCCTTGCGAAAAGGTCGGACCGCCCACGCCGTACACCCGTTCGACGGCGCGCAACGCCGGCTGGCAATGGCGCATCCCTCTGCAGCACCGCACCGGCAACGGCTATGTCTATTCGAGCGCGCATATCAGCGACGACGAGGCAGCCGCGACCCTGCTGAAAAATCTGGACGGTCGACCGCTGAGCGATCCGCGCCCGCTGCGTTTTACCACCGGGGTGCGCAAGAAATTCTGGAACAAGAACGTCGTCGCGCTGGGTCTGGCGAGCGGCTTTCTGGAGCCCCTCGAATCGACCAGCATCTACATGATCCAGTCCGGCATCGCTCGCCTGCTCAGTCTGTTTCCGCAACGCGATTTCAGTGAGGTCGTCATCGATCGCTACAACGCACAGGCGACGTTCGAATACGAGCGCATCCGCGATTTCCTGATCCTGCACTATCACGCCACCGAACGCGACGACACACCGTTCTGGAACCAGTGCCGCACGATGTCGATTCCAGCGCAGCTGCAAGACAATATCCGCTTGTTCAGGGACAGCGGTCGCTTCTTTCGCAACGCCGAGGAAATGTTTGCGATCGTCAGCTGGGTGCAGGTGATGCTCGGCCAGCACATCGTGCCGCAGAGCTACCATCCGCTGGTCGACAAGATGTCGGACAAGGAGCTGGCCGGGTTCATGGCCAGCGTCAGCAACGTGATCAACTCCTGCGTCGATGCGATGCCGCCGCACCAGGCATTCATCGATCGCCACTGCGCCGCACCCAGCATGGCAGCTTGACCGCCAGATCCTTCTGCACACCCCATCGTGAAATAGAGCGCTTCACATGCATAGCAAGCTTTTCAAGACACTGTATGGCACCGTACTCGTTGCGTTGCTGGTGCTCGGCACTGCTTGGCAGTCGCCGGCTACGGCCAGGACAGCGGACCATGGATACGCCGCGTTGCCCCGACAGCAACAGCTGCTGGTCGACGACCTGGAGCAGCGTACGTTTGAATGGTTCTGGCAAAGTGCGAACCCGAAGACTGGCCTAATACCGGACGCCTATCCCGGCCACTCGTTCTCTAGCATTGCCGCGGTGGGCTTCGGCTTGACGGCCTATGGCGTCGGTGTGGAGCGCGGCTATATCACGCGCGAACAGGCGGTCGAACGGACGCTTGCGACCTTGCGCTTCTTCAGGCATGCGCCGCAGAACGACAGCGAGGACGATGCCACCGGCTACCACGGTTTCTACTACCACTTCCTGAACATGCAGACCGGCAAGCGGGTGCAGCGCTTTGTCGAACTATCCAGTGTCGATACCACCTGGCTGCTCGGTGGCGTGCTGTTCGCGCAGTCGTACTACGACCGCGACACCCCGCAGGAAAAAGAGATCCGACAACTCGCGGACGGGATCTACCGCGATGTCGACTGGCCCTGGATGCAAGCGCGCAAGCCGCTGATCAGCATGGGCTGGACTCCGGGTGGCAAGTTCATTCCGTCCGACTGGAAGGGCTATGACGAGGGCATGCTGGTCTACATCCTTGCGCTCGGCTCGCCGACCCATCCGGTCGAACCCGATGCCTGGAAGGCGTGGCTGTCAACCAATGACCGTACCTGGGGCACGTTCCAGGGGCAGACCTTTCTCAACTTCGCTCCGCTGTTCGGTCATCAATACACCGAGGTCTGGGTCGACTTTCGCGGCATCCGCGATTCGTGGAGTCGCGACCACAACCTCGACTACTTCGAGAACAGTCGTCGCGCGACGTACGCACAACGTGCCTACGCGATCGCCAATCCCAGCGGTTGGACCGGCTACGGTGCCAATGTGTGGGGCCTCACGGCCAGCAATGGGCCGGGCGATATCGAAGTGAAGGACGGCACCCGTGAGCGCAAGTTCTACGGCTACACCGCGCGTGGCGCCGGTCTCGAAGACATCACCGATGACGGCACCATCGCACCGACCGCGGCGGGCGGGTCGATCGCGTTTGCGCCGGAGATCGTGATACCCGACCTGCAGGAAATGAAGTCTCGCTATGGCGCGTCCATCTACGATCAGTATGGTTTCGTGGATGCGTTCAACCCGAGCTTTCATGCGAAAATCCGACCGCGCAGCGGCCAGCTGATGCCCGGCCAGGGTTGGGCCGACACCGAGCAGCTGGGTATCGACCAAGGGCCCATCGTGCTGATGATCGAGAACTGGCGCAGCGATTTTGTGTGGAAGGTAATGAAGAAGAATCCATACGTCCGCAAGGGGCTTGAGCGTGCCGGCTTCACCGGTGGCTGGCTGAGCACTGAAACTGCAACGAAATGAAGCACGGCTACCGTCTGCATCGATCGCTCGACTTGCGTTCGATGCGACGCGGTCTGTGGCTGGCGTGTATCGTCCTTTGCGTCGCGCTGATCAGCAGTTGCGGGCGTGCACCGGCTAGTAGTAGTGAGCTCACGTTCTGGACGATCGGCCGCGAAGGGGAGGCGGTCGTCAAGCTGTTGCCGGATTTCGAGCGGACGCATCCTGATATCCACGTGAGCGTGCAGCAGCTGCCTATGAGTGCGGCGCACCAGAAACTGCTCACCGCGTTTGCTGGCGACTCGACGCCGGACATGGCCCAGGTCGGCAACACATGGCTACCTGAAATGGTGGCGCTGGATGCCATGGAGCCGCTGCAGGCACGTGTCGATCGTTCCACGGCGATCAAGCGGGACGATTACTTCGCCAGCATCTGGGCGACCAACATGATCGATGGCACGCTGTACGGCGTACCGTGGTACGTCGACACGCGGCTGCTGTTCTACCGCAACGATCTGCTCAAGGCTGCCGGCTTCGATGCGCCGCCGCACGACTGGGACGAGTGGCGACGCATGCTTGCCGCACTGAGCGATCCGCAGCGCCACACGTATGGCATCCTGCTGCCGACCAACGAATACGAGCAGCTGATGTCACTGGCTTTGCAGGAGCCTGATCCGTTGTTGCGCGATGGCAATCGTTACGGCAATTTCGAGAGCTCCGGCTTCAAGCGTGCGCTGACGTTCTACGTGGATACCTTCCGCCTGCACCAGGCGCCGGCCATCACCAACGTGGAAGCCGGTAACCCGTGGTCTGAATTTGGACGCGGCGTATACG
>JBAPPP010000185.1:0-1970 GCA_049280175.1 Rhodanobacter sp. | reverse complement strand
GGCACGGCGTCAGTACCGACATCGTCGAGGCGACCGCGCAGGCCGCGCTGGCGATCGTCAACCGCATCGAGCGACAGGCGCCGGCCACGACGCCCGTTGCCGTCGCCAACCTGTAGCACCCATCGGTCACCGCGAGAACTATTCATGAGCACGCCATTCCTCTGGCACAACGGCCGTCTGAAACCCTGGGCCGATGCCACCGTCCATGTCAGCACGCACGCCCTGCACTACGGCTCCTCGGTGTTCGAGGGCGAACGCGTCTACGCCACGCCACAGGGTCCGATGTTTTTCCGTCTGGCCGAGCACACACACCGCTTGTTTGAGTCGGCGGCGATCTACGAGATCGAAATCGGCTATAGCGAAGAGGCCATCAACGCTGCGTGCGTAGAGCTGATTCGCGCCAACGCCATGCGTTCGGCCTACGTGCGGCCGATTGTGTTTCGCGGCGCCGGCGGCCTGGGCGTGTTGCCGAAGGACGGCGCACCGGTCGACGTGGCGATCATGGCGCTGGACTGGGGCGCGTATCTGGGTGATGCGGTAGAGAAAGGCGCGAACGTCTGCGTCTCTTCGTGGCACCGCCCCGCGCCGAACACGCTGCCGAGCTGGGCCAAGGCCGGCGGCAATTATCTCAGCAGCCAGCTGATCGGGCTGGAAGCGCGCCGCGGCGGCTACGACGAAGGCATCGCGCTGGGCCACAACGGCCTGCTCAGCGAAGGGGCCGGGGAGAATCTGTTCCTGGTCAAGCGCGGCAAGCTGCTCACACCACCGTCGAGTGCCGGCATCCTCGCCGGCATCACCCGCGACAGCGTGATCACACTCGCCGGGCAACTGGGCCTCAGCGTCGAAGAGCGCGACTTGCCACGCGAGGCGCTGTACACCGCCGACGAAGTGTTCATGACCGGCACCGCCGTCGAAATCACACCGGTGCGCTCGGTCGACCGCAAGCTGGTCGGCAGCGGCGAACCCGGCCCGATCACCCGTGCTCTGCAGCAGGCTTTCTTTGGCCTGTTCGACGGTCGCACCGAAGACCGCTGGGGCTGGCTGACGCCCGTACCTCATGAGCCCCTGTCTCATGAGCCCGTCTCTCATGCGGCCGTCGCTGCCCGCACTCCCCAACAAAAACCCGCACCGATGGAGGCTACGGCATGAGCCCGCGCACGTTATTCGAGAAGCTGTGGGACGCGCATGTCGTCGTTCCCGAAACCGCCGATACGCCGGCTGTCCTCTACGCGGACTTGCACCTGGTGCATGAGGTGACTTCACCGCAAGCATTCAGCGAATTGCGCGAACGCGGCCTGCAGCTGCGTCGTCCGGATCGCATGCTGGCCACACTGGATCACTCCACCCCGACCCTGCCGACAAACGCCGATGGCAGCCGTCCCTATGCGAACGCCGAGGCGCAAGCCCAGGTGGCCCAGCTGGAAACGAACTGCCGCGAGTTCGGCGTCGAGCTGCATGGCTGGGACAGTCATGATCGCGGCATCGTGCACGTGATCGGCCCGGAACTGGGCGCCACCCAGCCGGGCATGACCATTGTCTGCGGCGACAGCCATACGTCCACCCATGGCGCGTTCGGTGCGCTGGCGTTCGGCATCGGCACCACCGAGGTCGGCCACGTGATGGCGACCCAGTGCCTGTTGCAACGCAAGCCGAAGACAATGGCGATCCATGTCGACGGCCAGTTGCCGCAAGGCATCAGTGCGAAGGATCTGATCCTGCACATCATCGGCACGATCGGCGTCGATGGCGGCACCGGATACGTTCTCGAATATCGCGGCGCGGCGATCGAGGCGCTGTCGATGGACGAGCGCATGACCGTCTGCAACATGTCGATCGAGGCGGGTGCGCGCGCCGGCATGATCGCTCCCGACGAGACGACTTTCGAGTATGTGATCGGGCGCCACGGCGCGCCCAGTGCGGTGCCGGACGACTGGCGCACGCTGCGCACCGACGATGGGGCGGACTTCGAC
>JBAPPP010000184.1:0-4839 GCA_049280175.1 Rhodanobacter sp. | reverse complement strand
GAGCGGCTAATGCCTCCCGTTGCCAGGTCGGTGGCCACGCAGACTGTATCCATCACCGCGCCGGTGGATGGTGTCGACTCGGTCGAGCAGGCGTTCGAGGCCATGCTGCAGGAAGTGCGCGGGCAGGCACCGGTTGCGGCCCAAAGTTCCCTGGACAATGAATTCGAGGCATTGCTGGACAGCCTCTACGGTCAGGGTGGCGCGCCAGGGTCGGAGCCGACTGCCAATGCGCCCGCCGCGGCGGCAGTTTCCGCGCGGCTGCACAAAAGCGATGAGCGGATCGGTGAAGACGAATTCGAAGCCTTGCTCGACAGTATCCACGGTAAGGGCGCTGTCCCGGGTGCAAGCACAGTCACGATCGCCAACGTCGCGCCCGCTGGTCCGGTCGACGATGACGAGTTCGAGGCCATGCTGGATAACCTGCATGGCAAGGGCGGGCTTCCCGGCGGTCATTCCGCGGTCGCGGTGCCGCCGATCGCCGTCGCATCTGCCGTAGTACCCAAACCTGTCACAGTGGTTGAAGTGCCGACGGCTCCATCGGCGCCCACTGCCGCGCCGGCCAAGCCGGCAGCGGCGGCGGAGACCACGGTGAGGGTGGATACCGCCCGACTCGATGCGCTGGTCAACCGCGCGGGTGAGTTGGTCTTGTTGCGCAACCGGTTGCTGAGTCTGGCAGCGCGCAGCAATGACGAACCGCTGGCACTGGCGGCCGACGAGCTGGATCGAATTTCCGACGAACTGCAAAGTGCCGTGCTCGGCATGCGCATGCAACCAATTGGCCGTCTGTTTCAACGGTTCCCGCGCATCGTGCGTGATCTCGCGCGGCAGCTTGGCAAAGACATCGAGCTGGTGCAGGAGGGTGAGGACACCGACCTGGATCGTAGCCTGGTCGAGGCGCTCGCCGATCCGCTGGTTCATCTGTTGCGCAACGCCGTCGATCACGGTCTGGAGGAGCCCGCCGAGCGCGAACGGATGGGAAAACCGCGCAAGGGCATCGTGCGTCTCTGTGCCAGCCAGCGTGGTGAGCGCATCGTGATTGCCGTGAGCGACGACGGTCGCGGCATGGATCCGGAGGTCCTGCGCCGCAAGGCGATCGAGAAAGGCGTGATCGATGCGGCGCAGGCGTCGCGGTTGTCCGAGATGGAATGCTATGAGCTGATCTTCCGGCCCGGTTTCAGCACGGCCGCGACGATCTCGGATATTTCAGGTCGCGGCGTCGGCATGGACGTGGTCAAGACGCGTGTGGCCGAACTGGGTGGCACGTTGCAGGTGCACTCGCGCCTGGGTCATGGCAGCACGCTGGAGCTGACCGTGCCGCTGACGTTGGCGATCCTGCGTGTGTTGATGGTCCGCGTCGGTGATCGGCTGTTTGCCTTGCCGCTGGGCAACGTCAGCGAAGTGTTTGAACTCGATGCGGCGCAGGACCGCACGCTTGATGGTCGACGGGTCGCTGCACATCGTGGGCGTGCACTGGTGCTGGGCGATCTGGCCGGCTGGGCCGGGATCGACGGTCCCGGCGGCAGTCATGTGGTGGTGCTGCACGTCGGTCATTTGCATCTGGGCTGTCTGGTGCACGAGGTCATCGGTCGCGAAGACGTCATGGTCAAGCCGTTGGGACCGTTGTTCGAAGGTGTGCCCGGTGTCGCCGGCGCCACCGTCACCGGCGACGGTCGACTGGCGCTGGTGTTGGATCTGGCCGCGTTGTCCGAGGGCGCTGGTCGATTGCTTCCTGCTTTAGGAGTGTCTGCCTGACATGGATCTGATAAGTATCATCGGCACGATATTGGCGTTCCTGGTGCTGATTGTCGGTGCCATCCTCAAAGGCACCGACGTATCGGCGCTGTGGAATCCTGCCGCCTTCACCATCGTCTTCGGCGGCACCATTGCGGCGCTGATGTTGCATACCCAGGGCAACGTGCTCAAGCAGTCCATGGGCATGTTGGGCATGGTCTACAAGCCGCCGCAATTGCAGCCGGCGAACCTGATCAGCCGTGTGGTTGGCTGGAGCGAAATCTCCCGTCGACAAGGTCTGCTCGGACTCGAGCCGCAGATTGAAGCGGAGTCCGATCCCTTCGTGCGCAAGGGCCTGCAGCTGCTAGTGGACGGCAGCGAGCCGGAGGCCATTCGAAGCGTGCTGGAACTGGAAGTGGAAACCCGCGAGCACGTCGATCTGACCGCGGCCAAGGTGTACGAAAACGCGGGCATCTATTCGCCGACGATGGGCATCATCGGCGCCGTGCTGGGTCTGATGGCGGTGATGCGCGACCTGACCGACCCGGCCAAGCTCGGCCATGGTATTGCCGCCGCGTTCGTCGCCACCATTTACGGCATCAGCCTCGCCAACTTGCTGCTGCTGCCCATAGGCTCGCGTCTGAAAGCGCTGATTCACAAGCAGACCCAGGTGCGAGAAATCGTCATCGAGGGGCTCGTTTCGATTGCTCAGGGCGATAACCCACGACAGATAGAAAGCAAGCTGCAGGGTTATCTCGTATGAGACGCAAGCGCCACGAAGACCACGTCAACCACGAAGCCTGGGTGATCCCCTATGCGGATCTGCTGACGCTGCTGCTGGCGCTGTTTGTGGTGCTGTACGCGATGTCGAGCGTCAATACGACAAAGTATCGCGCCTTGGCGCAGGCGATCTCGGCGGCTTTCAACGGCTCGCAGCAGGTCATCCATCCTTTGCAGCCAAATACTCCCCAGGCCAGCCTGACTCTGCCGGGAGGAGTGCCTTCGCCGGTGCCCAGCGCGCCGCTTGCAAAGATGTTGGTGTCGGTACCGGCGCAGCAGCTGATGGCACCTATCAAAGAGCATGACAGCCAGGCAAACCGAAACAAGCTCAATAGCGAACAGCAGGATCTGGAGCGCATCCGCAGCAAGGTCGAGCATGCGCTGCAACCCTTGATCGACAAGAACATGGTCGTCGTCAGACGCACCACCAACTGGCTGGAAATCGAGATCCGCACCGATATCCTGTTTCCCAGTGGCGTCGCCACGGTGTCACCGTCGGCGAACCAGGTGCTGACCAGTCTTGGCGAAATTCTTGCGCCGTTTGCCAACCCGCTCAGGGTTGAAGGCTATACCGATGACGTGCCGATCAATACGGCACTCTACCCATCCAACTGGGAACTGTCGGCCGCGCGCGCAGCGAGTGTGGCAAGGTTGTTTGCCGAGCACGGCGTGGATCCGGATCGACTCGGCATCGTCGGTTGGGGGCAATATCATCCATCCGCCGACAATGTCAGTCAGGACGGCCGCAATCGCAACCGGCGTGTGTTGGTGGTCGTGCTGAGTGATCGCGCGGCGCCGACACGTTTCTATAGCAATAGCGACCAGATCGAAAACACGGCCGACGCTGACGCGGTAGCGCCCGATGGGCATGCAGCCGTTCCAGCGGCGACATCACCGCCGTCAACCTCGCCGCCACCTGCTGGCGCCGTTGTAGAGGCGCGTGCTTCTGCGCCTACCGCGCCTGCTGTGGCGCCTGGCCCGGTGGCTGACGTACCCGTTGTCACAGGCAATACCGGTGGAGCGGCGATGGGTACTTCGCCGCACCTGGTCATGCCGGATACCAAGGACTGACGCATGCAGATCTGGGCCATCGCCAATCAGAAGGGTGGGGTAGGCAAGACCACCACGACCGCCGCACTGGGTGCGTTGATGGCCGAGGAAGGTATGCGCGTGTTGCTGGTGGACATGGATCCGCACGCCTCGCTGAGTGGCTATTTTGCGCTGGAAGATCTCAGCGGCATGGGCAGCGTCTATGAGCTGTTCCGCGAACACAATCCGCCCACGGTCGCCAGCCTGGCTCGTGACACCGGGTATCCGGGCCTGTCGTTGCTGCCGGCAAACGCGCCCATGGCCACGCTGGATCGCCAGCTGGCCCAGCGGCAGGCTACCGGACGCATTCTCGGCAACGGCCTGGCGTTGCTGGGCAACTCGTACGACTACGTACTACTGGACTGCCCGCCCACGCTTGGCTTGCTGATGGTCAATGCATTGGTGGCGTCGCAACTACTGCTGATGCCCACGCAGACCGAAGCACTCGCACTCGATGGGCTCGAGCGCATGCAGCGCACCGTGCAGATGATCGAGCGCTCCATGGGGCGCGTACTGCCGCGCTGGGTCGTGCCGACGATGTATGACCCCAAGACCCCGCATGGTCGCAGCGCCTTGATGACCATGCGCGAGCGCTATCGACATACGGTGACCCGCAACGTTATCGAGGTGGATCCACAGATTTGCGAAGCGGCCGAACATGGCCTGCCGCTCAATCGCTGGCCGGCGGCTACGCAGAGCGCCGACAGTTATCGCGCGCTACTTCATGAGTTGCTCGGCACCGAGCGCCAAGTCAGCCAGGCTTCGGCATGAACGGCGACACGATACCGGCCTACCAGGCCGTCGACGATTACCTGGACGACCTGCTCGGCGACGCGCCGGTGCAGCCGTCCGCAAGGGCGTCGGACGAGGACCTCGCATGGCCGCCGAAATCGGCTGGCTATCTCATGTGCACCGCCGCCGATGTGCTTATTGCCATGCCGATGGGGCAGGTCGCAGACATTCTGCTGACACCCATGGGTGATGGTGATGAGGTGCAGGTAAGTGACGGCAACGTCGATCGACGGGTACGTGTAGTCGACCTGAGCCGCATCTTTGCGGACGACCTGCGCGAGCCTGCCGCCGACATGCTGGTGGTGCTCAGCGGCTGGCGCTGGGCGTTGGCTTGTCGCAGCACCGAAGAAGAAGCTTCATATATCGCCGACAAGGACGTGAACTGGCGGGTAGCGCGGGAAGAGCGTATCCGTCGGCCTTGGCTTGGCGGCATGTTCAAGAGCGGCC
>JBAPPP010000183.1:0-11333 GCA_049280175.1 Rhodanobacter sp. | reverse complement strand
CCCTACAGCTTTTCCAGGCGGCGCAGGAAGACGGTCATTTCCTTTTCGGCTTGCTTGTCGCCGCGCTGTGCGGCAGCGGCGATTCCGCTGCGCCAGGCATCGGCTGCAGCCTGTGGCTGGTCGGCCTGGAGGCAGGCTTTGCCGAGCAATTTCCACGCCGCCGAATAGGTTGGATCAAACACCAGTGCGCGGTGCAACTCGTCCATCGCTGCGGCCGCGTCGCCATCACCGAGCAGCGCGTTGCCCAGCGAGAAGCGCAGCAATGCGCCATCGCGCGGACCGCCGCACTGTTGGCGCAAGCTGGCAATCAGGGTCGCGTTCATGGCTGCGTGCGATAGCGCCAGCGGTCGGACGGATAGATCTGGGTCGGCTGCGCCGGTTCCGCTGGCGTGCGTCCGGCGCGCAGGTCAGCCAGCGAAGTGGCCGGCCAGATCACCACCCACGACGAGCGGAACGGCTGCACCAGCAACGCATAGCGCAGATCGTTGGCGTCGAGCTTTTCGGGATGCGTCACGATCAGCCCGTTCGGGTGAGCATGCGCGAAGTCCTGCACGGGGTCGCCGTCGGTCAGTATGGTGATCGGATGCAGCAGCCGGCCAGCGAAATGGAACTCCCCTTCGTAGTCACCGGCGTAGCCGATCGGCTGGTTTGCGCTGTCCGCCGTGTGCAGCAACTGGGCCGAAGGGCGCAGGTCATACTGGGGCCACAGGGTCAGCGTAAACAGGGTATTGAGGGTGAGCGTGCCGACCAGTCCGGCGACCGCCAGCCGACGCAATTCGCCGCGTCCGCGCAATAGCAGCAGACCCCCGATCAGCAGAAACACCACGCTGAAGTAGCGGCTGTAGGGTGCAGCGGCATCCAGCCAATCACCGTGCAGGTAATTGTTGGCTACCAGGACCGGTAACAGGAACAAGGCCAGCGCAAGACCGATGCCGCCAACGCCCAGTGGCCAGGTGCCGAACCAGCCGTTGTCGGCCAGCGCCGGACGGCGTTCGCGCAACACGGCGATGGCGCCGGCCATCAGCAGCACCATGCCGGCAAGCTCCGGCAGCAGGTAATACAGCTGCTTGCCGCGAATCAGCGAAAAGACGATGAAGGTTGGCAGCACCCAGCACAGCGCAAAGCGCAGGCCCGGCTCCAGCGGCCGGCGCAACGTGCCCAGCGCGACCCAGATGCGGGGCCAGCCAATAAAGGGAAACAGCAGCATCGGCAGCATCAGCAGATACCACGGCACAGGATGGGCATGGCTCTGCAGGTGTTGTTCCGAGCTCACACCATGGACCACCCGGGCGGCGGTCTGGGTGAAGAACAGCCGGTGCCGGTACGCGTCGCCACCGGCAAAGCCTGCCGGCACCGCCCATGCCAACAACATCGCGAGACCGAGCAGCAGGGACAGCACGCCGCGGCCATACCAGCGCGCCCGATGCTCGCGTGCCCAATCGTTCCACAGAGGGCCGAGCAGCCACGGGAAAATGACATGCAGCAGCATCACCGGGCCCTTGGTCAGCAGGCCCGCGCCGATACACAGCCCGAACAGCAGCCAGCGCGGCTCGGCGCGATGCAGCTTCGGAGTCAGGCATAGCAGCGCTGCCAGCGCCCACACGGCCAGCAGCACGTCGTACATGATCTGCAGGCCAAACAGGAACGCATAGCCCAAGGCCAGCAGCATCCATGGCGCGGCCTTGGTCATCCACGGCCGGCTCGGAAACAGTCGGCGCGCCAGCATCGATACCAGGACGAGTTGGGCGCCACCGATCAGTACCTCAAGCACCCGCGGCCAGATGTCGTCCACACCGAACACGAACCAGCCGGCGTGGATCAGCCAGAACAGCAGTGGCGCCTTCTCACTGTAGGGTTGCCCGTTGTTGTACGGCACCAGCCAGTGGCCATGGCTCCACATCTCCCAGGCCACGGCCAGGGTGCGGGTTGAATACAGCGGCATGGGACCATGCGAAAAGATCGCCAGCAGGGCCACGAGGGCCCACAGCGGGAGCCAGGGCCACACGGCCCGCAGGTGTTCGGAACGGCTATAGGCGCTGACGGACACAGGCAGACTCTTGGGAGATGGCGAAGTAGGTTGATTCTAGCCCGCCCGGAATGGTCGCAAAGCCATCGGTGCGCGATCCGTCGCGATCAGGTCCCGGCGCGGGCTACGGGGAGATCATAAACAGACTCTCAGGCCGGGCCCCAATAGCCGATGCGCCGACGGATCCTCAGCTTTCGCCACAGGTTCAGTGGCTTGTGACGCCGATTGCGTGCGCCGGCGGCGACGAAGGCATCGATCGCGTCCAGCACGCGTTCGCTGGAATGGCCATCACGGTAGGGATGAATGGCGTCGGCATGGTCGTGAATCGCCTTGAGCAGCTCCGGCGGTCGCGCCAACGCACGCTCGATCGCGGGCTCGAACTGCGCCGCATCGTCGATGTCGATCAGCTGTGGGCCGGGCTGGCGGTTCTTGAACGTCACCACGGGTTTGCCAGTGAGCAGGAATTCGCTGAGCGCGGACGAGGTATCCGAGCACATGAGGTCGACCTGCGGAAACAGCTCGAGAATGTTGTCGTTCTCGGCGAACGTGAGGAAGTCGTTTTGCAGCGCCTTGTAGCGCGCCACCGTCTCCGGATTCATCTTGGGATGGAAGCTGACGATCCAGCGCCAGCGCCCGTCGCGTGACAGGCGCTTCACTTCCTCGTATAGCGTGTCCGCCGCGCTCCATTTCGGCGAAAACGTGGAGTGATAGAGGATTACCGGTGGCTTGCGAACTTCCGGCAACGGACCGGCGATCTCGCGCATGAACGGGTCGAGCTTGGGCCAGCCGGTCTCGGTGACCGCGAAATGGCCGAGCCGGTCAGCGATCGCCTTGAATTGCGCGGTATCGCGCGGGCCGGTGGTGCAATACAGATCGAAGAATCCGCGGATGTAGATGTGCCGTGGCTTGCCGGCGTTGAAGCCGTGGAACGTCTCCACCTTCACGCCGGGAAAGAAGTGCGGCACGGCATTGCTGGAGGTGATTACCGCCAGCGGGTTCCACGCACGGACCTCGGCGACGCTTAGCAGGCGTTCGCCTTCCACCAGATCCTCTGCGCCGGGCCCGTCGAAAAACCATGCTGCCTCGTCGCCGCGAGCGCGGATGGCTTCCTGCAGCGGGCGCAGGATCGCCAAAGCGTAGCGCTCGGAACCGTACAGCAGGTATCGCTTTTTTGAAGCGGGCTCGTTTGAAGTCGGCCCGTTTGAAGCTGACTCGTTTGAAGCTGGCGTGGGCATGTCAGCGGTCGATTCCGTGCCGGGTGAGGGAGGTCGCGGCCAGCGGTAGCGATTCCGGGTTCTGGCGTATCTCGTAGTAACGCATGCGCTTGTAAACGGCATACACGGCCGCGGTGTGCGCGATCAGATAGCCGCGCCAGCCATCCAGAAAGCCGAGCCGGAAAAAATAGTCCTTGATGAAGGTCAGCAAAAACAGGAACGGGGTCTGCCACATCCGCACCGGCTTGTTCTTGTCGTTCCAGTCCCGGCACTTCAACTCCGAATAGCGCAGCGACTTTAGCTGCTTGTGCACCAGGGTCGGGTTGTTCACGTGGTTGAACGGTGCGCGCAGCGTCGGCGCAGGACCGTCGAAGCGCAGCGACTCATGGACCCGCGCGTCGGTCCACCGTGCGCGATCACGATGGTACAGCCGCGCCATCTTTTCGCCGACCGCGGGCCGATACCAACGCATTGGCGCACCCATGAAAATAGTGGCGCGACGCAGCCACGCGGCGCACGCGTCGCTGGCCATCAATTCGGGCAGCCGCTGCTGCAGTTCGGCCGCCAGCTCCGGCGTCAGATATTCATCCGCGTCCAGCGCGAGGATCCAGGTGTGGCTGCACAGGGTGGTGGCAAAATTGCGTTGCGGACCAAAGCCCAGCCAGTCCTGGTGGACGACCCGTGCGCCGTGGGCACTCGCTACCGCCATCGTGTCGTCATCGCTGCCACTGTCGACCACCAGTTTTTCGGCCGCAAACGGCACGCTGTCGAGGCAGCGGGCAATATTCTCGGCCTCGTTATGGGTGATGACGACAAGGGTCAGTGGCAGGGTTGGCATCGGCGGATTCTAGCTGATCCGTTCTGGGCGGTTAGTCGGGATGTCCCCTCCGGACATCAAGGATGAATTACCCGGATTGGCGGTCATCCGCGATGGCTGGCTTGCGTTCGGTATGATACGGGGGCGGTGCAAGCCACCCCTGGCGGAATTTCGACATTGATCAGGCGGAGAACGGGTGTCCATGAGCAACAGTGTGAATGAGGCCACGCTCGCAAGAGTTGGCGGTTGCCTGGACGGGCGACAGTGTTCCTTGCGCCTGCCAGTAAAGGCCGCTGCATGAGTATTCAGACTACGACCTTCGCCGTCGTTATCACCAGCTACAACTATCGCGATTTCGTGGTGGAAGCCGTCGAAAGCGCACTTGCGCAGAGCCGCAAGGCGGTGCAAGTGATCGTCGTCGACGATGGCTCGACCGATGGCTCGGATGCCCTTCTGCGCGAACACTATGGGGAAGACGAGCGCGTCACGCTCATCTGCGGCGCAAATGGCGGGCAGTTCGAGGCCTTCCAGCGCGGCGTTGCCCTCGTGCAGGCCGAGGTGGTCTGCTTTCTTGACTCCGATGATCACTGGGCCCCTGACTACCTGGCTCGCCTGGGCGAGCTGTACGACACGCGCGCCGATGTCGGTTTTGTTTTTTCGGATATGCGGCACTTTGGTCAGGAGGACCGGCTGGTCGGGTTCAATCGCAGCGCCGTCGATCTGGGGCACACCGCGATCATCACGTATGCCATGGCGCGTTGGTACGGCGCCCCCACGTCCGCGCTGTCGACACGAACAAAGTGGGCGCGCAAGGTGCTCGATCTGCCCGACTCCTTTCGCGAGACGTGGCGGCTGTCGGCGGACAATTGTCTGGTCTTCGGCAGCAGCGTGCTCGGTGCGTACAAGTACTATCTGCCGACCGGCAGCGTCTGGTACCGCATCCACGGCAAGAACGGCTGGTGGTCCAACCTGGGTCCATCCCAGACGTACATCAATCGTTTGCGTTCGCGCGGCCTGATCAACCACTACGCACGAGTGGCCGGGATCGACGATTCCTGTATCGCGCTGTGCAAACTTGAATACAGGACCAAGCCTGCTCCGCTGTGGGCCGAAACCAAGCGCTATGCGGCGCTGGCCTTGCGTAGCCACGCACCTTGGTGGAAGCGCATCGAGCATGCGTTCGCAATCCTTCTGACGCATAGCAAGCAGAGCTAGGCGGCGGTCACCCCGTGAACTGGGGACGTCTTTCCTGGCGGTGCGCTTACAACAGCTGTTCCAGCGCATCCTGCAGCAAGCCCGCAAAGTTTTGCTGATTCTCCTCGAACCAGGCGCGCGCCTCGGCGCCGATCGCCGCACAGTGCGCAGCGTCCAGGGTGCGTGTGTATTCAATCGCCGCTTCCAGCGAAGCTTCATCAAAGTGATAGCGCATCGCGGCGTTTAGCTGCCCAACTGCGGTGGCACTGACCAGCAGGCCGCGTCCCGGGCGCACCATTTCGTTCATCGGCGGCGCATCGCAGGTGATCACTACCGCGCCACAGCTCATCGCTTCGGCGATGTAATGACCCCAGCCTTCGGCTTCGGACAGGCAGAGGTGAAAGACGTGGCTGTTTTGTAAGCGACGGACCTCGTCGATGTCCTCGAGTGTGGCGATCCGGTGCTCCACGTTGTCCCGTGCCGGCGTACTCGGGATCCCTTGCGCGTTCTGTGGCGCCTGCAATACCAACAGCGGCGGCCATTCGGGATGCTGCCGCCACAGTGCCAACAGGCGCCGGGTACCCTTCATCCGGCTGGCTCCAGCCAGGTGCAGGAAGCGCGTTTGCCGGGGTATCTGCGGAATCAGGCAATCGGTACTGCGAAAGCCGACGTACAGCGTGTGGATGCCGCGTGCCTGAAAAGTGCTCGCCGCGACCCGGGTCTTGGCAAGCACGGCGTCGAGCTGGTGCAGATGCCGCTCATCTCGCTGCGACATCCATTCCGGATTGGGAATGAACAGATTGCGCCGTGCCACGCCCAGGTAGGCCGGGCGCACATGCTCCAGCATGATGTTGGCGTCGAACTTCCAGGAGCCGTGACAGCCACGTCGCATCCATCGCCAGAGCAGTCGTATGCACAGCAGTACGGCTGCCGGCGTCAGGCGATGTCGTTTCGGCCCGGTGGGGGTGAAATGCACCTCGTGACCCAGTGACTCGAGCGTTTCGCGCAGCAGTCGCAGGTCATGGCTCAAGCCACGGCCGTTGTCCCAGCCGATCAGGTTGATGCGTGCCGTCCGCCGTTGCTCAACCATGTTGCGCAACCTCTCGCAGCGGAGCGAGCCGGCCGATGGATACGGCAAATCCGAGGACCAGAAAGAAATACAGGGAATGCGGCATGGCGCGATAGAACACATTGTCGCTCAACGCACACAGCGCATACATGCCAACTACGGCCACGCCGGCGTTGGCATGAAGCGCGACGGTACCGTCGGCATGTCGCACATGGCGGACAAAATAGCCTAGCGGGAGCCCGAATATCAGCAGCAAAACCAACAGCCCGGGCACCCCTCCGGTGGCTGCTGCCTCCAGATATTCACTGTGCGGGTGCTCGTACATTGCAATTGCGGGATTGGCGTGACCCGTCGCCACTTGCTGGCGCACATACACGCCGAACTGATCGATGCCCACCCCGGCCAGTGGATGGTCGCGAAAGGCCTGCCTGGCGGTACGCCACATTTCCAGGCGTTCGCGCACGGCACCTGTCGCCAGGGTCTGGTGATCGTAGCTCGATACTTCCGTCTGCACCGCGGCGAGCCGGCTCACGACGACGCCATGCACGCTTATTCCAGCCAGCACGCCACCAGCCACAATCGTGGCAATCAGCAGCAAACTCTGGCGCCAGCGACGGGTACGGCGCGCATAAATAAGCAGCAGCAGCAGGAGTATCGGAACGAAAGCCAGCAACGGCCCGCGGCTCTGCGTCAGCAATGCGCCATACATGCCGAACACGGCGCCGGCACCATGCACGGCGGTTTCAAGGCGACGACTGGCCTGAGGGCCACCGGCCGGATACAGCACTTGCAGCAACGACATCAACGACAGCGTCAGCATGACCATGGCAAATTCAATGGCGCCCCAATCGCCGCCGTTGAGGCCATACGCGCGGTCGACGCCAAAGACGAAATGTTGGACGACGCAGACGGCGCCAAGCAGGATGGCGGTCAGGCTGAAACCGAGCCATACCCAACGCATCCGCAACGGCAGGCTGAAAACCGCCGCCGTCAGCATGAACAGCAGAATGTGCGACGGCATGTCGAATGCGGCCCAGCCGAGCCCATGACCGAGGATGTTGAGTGCCGGATAAAGCAGCCCCAAAGCACAGGCGATGAACACCGGCCATGCGTGGCGATAGCTGCTGCGCGTCGCCGCACGGCTGACCAGCAGGCCTAACCCAGTCAGTAATAACAGCGCCAGCGGCAGCACTTTCCCGTGCCAGCGGACGGCGAACGACAGCGGCATCAGGGCAACCAGCAAGGACAGCCCCCCGAGCCAGCATGCCCTCAACTTTTCATTCACCTGGCGCCTCCCTTCAATCGATAGTATCCATTGGGCTGTACAGAAGACCCCCCTTCTTCAGCACCGGCCAAGCAATACCCCATGGTACTTTAGGGAGCTTCCACGTCCATGAGTAGCGAGTGGCGGCATAACAGCCACGTTCATGTAATTTGTGGTGATCTCGCTCCGTCGACGTTTGAACTTGCACGCACAGGCCGACCCTTGAAACTCCTGTTCACCAATTTCCATGACGACGATGGAGGCGGGCACACGACCTATGTGCTGACCTTGGCCAAGGCGCTCGCGGAACGGCATCAGGTGCACGTGGCCGCCCCACCGACCAGTCGGCTGCATCAGGAAACCAACGTTTTGCCCGGCGTGCATGCCTGGGCGCAACCGTTCCCGAATGGCCTGAACAAGCTGGCCGCTCGTCGCCGCGCGCGCAAGCAATTGGCAGCGCTGCTGCGTGAATACGATTTCGATCTGGTGCATGTTGCCGGCTCCGCCGACCATCGGTTGGTTATCGCGGCCATGCGGGGACTGGCGCGCCGGCCGCGGATCGTATTGACCAAGCACAACTCCAAGCCCATGACCGGAGTAGGTCACTGGTGGCGTGCGCGGCGCGGCACCGATGCGGTGATTGCGGTCAGCGATTACACCTACCGGGCGCTGGCGGCTTCGTCGTACCGGCACTGTCTGCTGGCGACCGTACACAACGGCGTGGATATCGAGCATTTTTTGCCCTGGCCAGTCGAGGCGGCGCTCGCGCAGCGGCAGTATTGGGTCGGCGAACGGCCGGTGCTGCTGCTGGGCAGCAACGCCGGCACGGCAACCTACAAGGGCTGGATGGATCTGGTCGAGGCATTGGCTTTGTTGCCGCTGGACCAGCGCGCGCAGATACATCTGCTGATGGCAGGCAAGCCACCGGAAGCGACCTCGCAACAACGCATCGCCGAGCTGGGACTGACCGAGCAGGTGCATTTCCCCGGCTTGCTTGCAGATGTGCGGCCCGTCGTGGCCGCCATCGATGTGGGCTTTGTGTTGTCCTGGGGCGTGGAGACGATCTCGTTCGCCTGCCGCGAAATGATGGCGATGGGCAAGCCGGTGCTGGTCAGTGAGTATGCGGGCCTGCCTGAAAACATCCGCCCGGATGCCGATGGCTGGCTGGTGCCGCCTCGCGATCCCCCGGCTATGGCCCGGATGCTGCAGCGGTTGTTGCAGCAGCGCAGCGAATTGCCGGCGATGGGTGCGGCCGCACACCAGCATGCCGAGGAAGCGTTTGGGTTGCCCCGTTTTGTCGAGCACACCGAAGCGGTTTACAAGCAGTTGCTCGCGACCCGCTGAGCTTTCGTTCAATCCGCCGCATCGTTGTCGTCAGCGCTGGGCACGCAGCCGGGCACGACGGCATCGACCTTGAACATCCACCACGCGCGGCGGTTGGCCAGTCCGACATAGGTGGCGCGCCGGCGATCCACGCATCGACCCATGGCGTCGTCGAGGCTGAAGATCCACCGCTGTTCCGGCGCGGCCTGCAGCCACGCGATGGCATCCACATACTGGTGCGGCCAGGGTTTGAGGAAGCCGAATTCGGTAACCGGCCCCTGCGCCATCAGCAGGTTCTGCTCTTTCCAGGCGACTAGACCGATCGTCGCTTCGGGCCCGGCGATGGTGCGTGCGCGAACCATCACGTCGAGCGCCGAACGGTCGCCGTTGAGCATCGGGTAACCCCACAGGCCATACAGCGGCCACAGGACGGCGGCGAACAGCAGCCAGCCCAGCGGCGCGCGCTGCACCCGGGTCAATCCGACGATCAGCAGGCCGGCCAGTCCCACGCTCAGCAACAGCCACCAGATATGCGGGTTCAAGCTTTGTTCGAGCTGGGCCGCCCAAATCGGATGCTTGCGGATCGCCCAGGTCGCGGCGACGGTTGATGCGATACCCAGCAGCAGGGTCAGCGCGAAGATCGACAGACGGACGCCGCGCCGACGTAGCAGGCCGGGCAGCAGCGGGGCCAGCACCAGGGCGGTCATCGGCAGCAGCGGCAGGATATAGACGTCGCGCTTGCCCGGGCTGATCGAAAAGAACAGCAGCAACAGCACCGCCCACCCCAGTGGCAGCAGAAAGCGCGCATCGCGACGCTTGAGCCGCCGCCACCATGCCGGCAACGCCCATGGCAACAGCAGCGACAACGGCAGCCAGTCAAACGCGATGATGCCGATGAAATAGAACGGCGAATGGAAATGTGCGGAGGGTGTCGCGTATCGATGTACGGTCTGACCGAACAGGATGTTCTGCACGTAGGCGGCGTGCTGTGCATCGCCATCGGCATGTGCGGCGAGCAGCATCGGC
Organism: Rhodanobacter sp.; assembly: GCA_049280175.1. Classification (GTDB taxonomy): domain Bacteria; phylum Pseudomonadota; class Gammaproteobacteria; order Xanthomonadales; family Rhodanobacteraceae; genus Rhodanobacter. The sequence continues at coordinate 1,400 of JBAPPP010000183.1, read as the reverse complement.
ACCAGCCACGCCAGGATCGGTACGAGGAACAGCACCAGTCCGCCAGCCCAGCGCCAGCCCCCCGTGGGTATGGCCAGGTGATGCCAGTGGTTCCGCCGGGCAACGACATAAGGAATCAGCAGCAGCAGTGCCAGCACGCCGACGCCCTTGGTCGCCACGCCGACGCCGGCGAAAAAACAACCGAGCGCAAACCATCGCCAGGACGGCCCGAGCAGCAGGTGGCGTAGCAGGCCATAGTTGGCCAGCGTGATCCAGCCCAGCAGCAGCGGATCGATCTGCGCGTCGCGCATCTGGTAGGTGAAGTGGATGGTGACCAGCAGCGTCGCCGCCGCCAGCAGCGCGCTGCGGTGATTCCAGAGGCGGCGCGCCAGATCGTAGACCAATGCCAGCACGCCCAGGCCAGCGGCCAGCGACGGCAGCATGAAGGCCACGCGCCAGTTGCCGGTGAGCATGAAGGCCAGCGCCTGCAGCCACATGAAGACCGGTGGCTTGTCCGGGTACAGCTCGTTGCCGCGATGCGGGAACAACCACTGGCCGTGTTCAACCATCAGTTGCGCGACCAGGGCGAAGCGCGGTTCGTCCGATGGCCAGGGATCGCGCAGACCGATGCCGACACCCAGCAGCAGTAACGCGAACACACCGAACAGCAGCAACTCCCAACGGGCACTGCGTAACCAGAGCGGACGCGCTTGGGACAGGGGGGAGTAGAGCTTCACGGCTGAGCAGGTTCCATCAGCGGGCGGGCAGCAACACTAAAATGATCCGGCAAGCGGACGGTTCGGAAATCAGCGCATTCTGCGCGGCAGCGTCGACACGGTGTCACGTTCGGCTTAGCCCTTCCTTAAAGGCGCTTCTGCAGAACAGCGTAATACATCCCGTCCAGGTCGCCGTCGCCGGGCAGTATCTGCCAGCCAACTGCAGCGGCGCGTCCAATCGGCAGCGTGAACTCCACGGCTTGCGCATCGGCCTGCGCGGCCAGCAGTTCGCCGACGATCGCTTCGTTCTCTGCGCGCAGCACCGAGCAGGTGATGTAAACCAGTCGACCGCCCGGAGCCAACAGTGGCCACAGTGCCGACAGGATCCGACGTTGCTGTTCGTGCATGGCGGCGATATCGCTTTCGCGCCGATGCAGCCGTACATCCGGCCGCCGTCGCAAGACGCCGGTGGCCGAGCACGGCGCATCGATCAGGATGCGGTCGAATGGCTGGCGCTTCCACCAGCCGGCCGGCGCACCCGCGTCGCCGATCACCACCTTGGCATTCAGTCGCAGCCGCATCAGATTCTGGCCGATGCGTTCGGCGCGTTTGGGGTCGGACTCCAGCGCAGTCAGATCGATCTCCGCGCGTTCGAGCAGGTGACAGGCCTTGCCGCCGGGGGCGGCGCAGGCATCCAGCACGCGC
>JBAPPP010000182.1:0-2029 GCA_049280175.1 Rhodanobacter sp. | reverse complement strand
GATTCACTGGCAGGTGGGACAGCTAGCCAGCCCGGCAATGGCACTGCCTGCCACCGTGCCGTACTGGCAGGCTGCCAAGAATACATGTGATTGTCAGCGTGCAGAATGCACTTCCATGGGTCAACGAAGCGGAGTCGCTGCTCTATATCCCACTCCGCTTGATCGTCGATATCGTGACGCAGCGTCGCTGCGGACGACACGTGCGGTCATTGGCCAACGCCATCGGCGCGACGTTGTTCCGCTGAGCCTGGCAGTTGCCTAGGAGTAAGGCGGTGGTCGCTTCGCCCAGGTCAGGCGTGGGCTCACGATGGGCACGGTCAGCATGGTGCTGGCAACGGCCATCAGCAGCAGTGCGGTGAACGTGGCGCTGGAGATCAGGTTTCGATCAAGCAGGATATTGACGAAGATGATCATGATCAGGGCCTTGGTCTGCAGCAGCCAGCCGATAGTCCACGCATCACCTCTCGCCCAGCCCAATATCCTGCCCGCCAAATGCACACCGGCCAGCTTGCCACCCACCGATGCCAGCAGCAGCACCAGCGCGGCAATAAACACCGAGGCGCCCCCCACACTCCAGTTGGTCCGAAGCCCGGTCGACAGGAAAAACACGGGCATGATCACCAGCAGGACATGCCGGCGAAGCAGGTCCATACGATCCTGATTGAACCATTGCCGATCGAGCACGGCCCCGGCAAGAAAGGCGCCGACCATGTAGTGCAGACCCGATCGATCGGCCGCATAGCCGCAGCCAGCCAGCCAGATCAGACCAACATACCAGCGGTCCGATTCCGGCATCCACACCATCAGTCGGCGGATGCCCCACGCCACCGGCGCGAACAACAACAGGAACGCCGCTTGCGTCCCCACCCGCTGCCAGTCGAGCAGGATGAGCGCGAGTACGGCCCATATCGCCAGATCGTCAAGGCTGGCGTAACGCAGGACGCGCTGCCCCAAGGGCTCGCGCAGGATACCGAGCTTCTCCATCAGCAAAATAAGAATCGGTAGCGCTGTCACGGCGCATGACATACCCACGCCCAGCACGAACTGCCAAGGCGTCGCAGCTACGCCCAGCCAGCCATCGCGCCAGGCCAGCAGGCCTATCGCCGCGGCACAGCCGAACAACAGTGGAACGCACAGCGCAAGGCCAGCTGTCGTACCGCACTCGCGTCGTTCGACCCAAACCGCCTTCAAGTCCAGTTCGATGCCAGCAATCCATACGAACACCATGACTCCCCACCATGCCACTCCATTGAGTGCCTGAATGACCGGTGGATTGAACACTGTGTGGTAATAACTGGGAAAAATGGCGCCGAGAATGCCCGGGCCCAGCAGGATGCCGGTGATGATCTGCACGACGACCAGGGGTGCGTAGTAATCGGTGCGCGCCAACCGCCAGATCAGAAACGGGACACTGAAGATGATCGTCATTGCGATCAGGAAAGCGTCCGCCGTCATCAATTACCCCCAAGGCCCCTTTGCACCACAGCATCTCAGAACGCGGGGAAAGTGTCATTGGCTACGCGGGCCTTCGCTTGGCTCCTCCCCCTGCGTGCAGGGGGAGGTTGGGAGGGGGTGCTTTTGATCGTCGCTTCTGACAAAGAGCGACCCCACGCCAGCCCTCCCCTGCCAGCAGGGGAGGGAGCAAGAGCCGCAAAAGCAAAAAGGCCACCCTGAGGATGGCCTTTTTGCTTGTTCGAATTGGTGGGCGGTACAAGGATCGAACTTGTGACCCCTTCCATGTCAAGGAAGTGCTCTACCGCTGAGCTAACTGCCCGTTTCGCTTCGGTTGCCCTCGCGAGCAGCGAATTATACGGGAGCGGCGGACGCACGACAACATCCCGCCACCGCTGACGTCAGATAGCCGGCCCGGCACCGCCGGCACGCTCTGAGAGCCCGTTCAGGTTCTCAGAGCAACGCCTTTTCGCGCAATTGGTGGATTTGATCGCGCAGCCGAGCGGCATCCTCGAACTCCAGGTTCTGCGCGTGCTTGTACATCTGGGCCTCGAGCTTTTTCAGCATGCCCGCCGCC
>JBAPPP010000181.1:0-7451 GCA_049280175.1 Rhodanobacter sp. | reverse complement strand
ACACTGGCCTCATGCCTTTTCTGTTCGGTGATATCCCGCTGATGCCAGATCCGGCCCTGTGCGACGCCATCGATCTCGATCGGGGTGAAATCGCGCAGAAAGATGCGCCCGTCGCTCATGGAGACTTCATCTCCCCTGACCGGAGCTCCTTTGGCCAGGATGTCCCGAATCCGGCGCAATTCCCGGTCGGGGTCCTCATAGGCATGCTTCAGCTGGGCATAGATCGCGGCCGAAGACCGACTTTCCAGTGCGGCTGGCGTTTCATCGATACCGAAAAGCTTGCAGAAAGCCTCGTTGGCAAACTTCACGCGCCCGTCTTCAGTGACCACCAGGATGCCGGCGTGCTGGTTCGACAGAATGGTCCGGAAATGTTGCAGGTTGAAGCGTAGATCGTGCTCCGCTGCACGCCGTGCGGCGTGGGCACGCTGCATCTGGATACCGAGTCCGAGCTCGGTCGCCATTTCCGAAAAAACCTGAACTTCGATGGGTGTGAAGGCGTCGGCCTGCGCGGAGCCTATGACGAATACGCCGATGGCGACGCCTTCCACGCGCAGGGGAAGCGTCAGCCACGTCTGCAGGTGCGACATACCGGCGCCGGGCAGCCAATCCGAATGACCGGACGACAGCGGATGCCGGATCATCGGCTGGCCAGTCAACATCGCCAGTGCCACGGCATCGTCGGCGTGCTGGGCTGCCGTCAGGTCGAGTCGCGCGTTTTCATGGATCCCGTCGGCAAGACCCTCATGCGCATGCAATCGCAGAGATTGCGCGGAGTCGTCTTCAAGCAAGCCGATCCAGGCGACCTGATAACCACCGATGCACCTGGCTACACGGCAGGCATCGGTCAGCAGTATCTGCTCATCCGGGCTGCGCGTAACAACTTTGATCGTCTCGCTGAGCAGGCGCAGGGCACGTCGCTGGCGACCTTCTTCCTGCACCGATTGCAGCAGGCGCGTGCGTTGATCGTGTGCTTCCAGCCCCAGTCCAATGCTCGCCGCTGCCTGCTGCAGCAAGTCGATCATCCGTGGCGAAAAGAAGCTGACGTTGGAGGACCGTATCACCAGGGTCGCCCGTACTTCGCCAAATTTCAGTACTGGCACGGCAACCGCGGAGCTGACCCCATGCCGCACGTAAGCGGAGCGGACCATCTCAAGACCCGGGGTGCGGCGGATGTCAGCCTCCAACTGCGGCTGGCCCTGCCAAAACGGCTGGTGCGCTATCGAAAACGGCAGGCGCTCCGGATAGATATCCTCCATGCCGGGCGCGACTTGGGCAGGAGCAATGCGTCGAAACCATCCGGTGGTGTGATCCACCTCGCCCACCATCACCAGGCGGGCTCCGATCCTGCGCTCCAGCACCTCGATGACGGCCTCGTAAAGCACCTCGGGCTCGAGCGAGCGCACCAGAAGCTGGCCGATATCTGAAAGCGCCGCGTAGAAGGTTTCGCTGGACGCGACCACCGACCTAGGCTTGAGCTGCATCGAGTTCTGATCCGGATTGTGCATTCACGTGGCCAGCCAAGTGGATGGAATCAGTAACTTCTACCTCGCGATGAGGCCCCTGGGTCGGTTGGAATCGCTGCCCGCTTCGATCACGCCAAAAGCGTGGCACAACCCTGAGGTTGCACCAGCAGCATCGTCCCCCCTGGGCAAAAGCTAGCCCTGTCCAGCGACCGATGCAAGACACCCCATCACAACCGCTGAAACAGCGTTAGAGCTCGCACCAGCCCCAATGGTCGAAAATCCATGGCGAGGGCAGATCCCAGGCCAATTTCGCGAAGCGGGGGGTGGCGTCCGCTGGGGACTGCGTCGGCAGGTGGTAGATGCCATGGGCGTCACGCTGAAGCGGGGCGTCCTTCCAGCGCCAGCTTTGCACCCCCACCGCGCTTGCCACGCTCAACCGCAGCCACGGTTGTAGCCAGGCGGAAGGCTGCCATGGGAGCGCCGAAGAGGGTTCTTTCGGCATGCCCGGCACCTCGATATACCGTTCGGGCCGTGCAGCAAGGTGACGCATGCGGTTGCCGCTCAATGCCATCTGGCTGTGATGAGCAGTCAATGCGGTCAGCTTTATCGACTGTTCTGCAGACGATCCGCGGACTTCGATGAATCCGCTGTCGGGCGCGTGACCATGGACCAGATAGGTCAGCAGTTGCGGTGGACGTGGCTGCCCTGCCAGCGCCAGGCGGACCAGCACATGCGCCGCACCATGATCGGGATGTCGGTCGTCGAGCGACGGCATCGCGATCAGGCTGGGACGAAACTGCCGGATCGCCGCGGCCAGTGTGGAAACGGCTGTGTTTTCCGGTTGCAGCAAACAGTCGGTAACACCCATGTCCGGCCAACCCAGCGCCTGCAGTGCGGATCTCGGCAGCTCGAGTAATTGCAGCGCCTGCACTATTTCGGCACGACGACGGCGTCCCCAGCGCTGCCGATCGACGCGGCGAATCCGCACGCGCCGCTCCAACCAGCGTTGCGGCCACGGATTGTTGTCGCCGGCAGTCAACAGCAGAATCTGCACCTCACCGCCCGCCGCCTGGACCTGCTGGATCAGTAGACCTGCCGCGATGGTTTCATCGTCCGGATGCGGTGCCACGACCAGCAGTCGGGTCTGCGTGGAAAAAACGGGCAACTCAGGCTCTGAGGCGGTCGAGGGTGTTCGGTCAGCAGCGGCGCTCATCAGCGCCACTGCGCCAGCAGTTCGAGTAGCAACAAGTCCCCACGCAATGGCCCACGGAGGCTCTCGCGGGTGCGGTTGGCCGCGTTGTACCAATGACCCAGGGCCTCGACGTCCAGCGCGCTGGCCAGTGGTCCGGCACCTGCTGCTGCCCTGGTCTTGATCTCGTCGGCGGCCGCCTGGGCAGCAAACCACAGTCGCTGCGCCGGCTCATTGTCAAGCCATCTCTTGACCACCTCCATCGGCTGGACGCGGCCGGCCGCAAGCGCGGTCAGGTCCTTGCGCACCTCCATCCGCCGATCCAGCGCCCCTTCCTGCGTCCATGCGCGGGCCAGACCGGGATTGCCGCCAGCGGCGTTGAGTGCGGCCGCAGCATCGCGAACGCCCTCGGCTTGCAACCAGGCCAGTGCGTCGGCCTCGGCAGGCAAATGGAACTCGATCCGCTGACAACGACTGCGGATGGTCTGCGGCATCCGCCACGGCGCATCGGCCAGCAGGATCAGCATGGTCTGCGCGGAGGGCTCCTCCAGCGTCTTCAACAACGCGTTGGCGGCCGCCGCATTCATCGCGTCAGCCGGATCGATGAGGGCAATCTGCCAGCCACCGAACTGGCTGCTCATGGCCAGTCGCGCGGACAGTTCGCGGATCTGGTCGACCACGATCTCGCTGCGCTGCACGCCGTCCTTGCGCAGCCCGAAACTCAACGAAATCACATCCGGATGCGTACCTGCCACAAACAACAGGCAGCTCCGGCAATGTCCACAGGCATCGCCATCCACCGGCTGCTGACACAACAGACCCTGCACGAAGCGCTGTACGAAAGCGCGCTTGCCCAGCCCGGCCATTCCACATATCAGCAGCGCATGCGGTAACGCATCGCGCTGACGGCGTGCCTGCAACCGCGCCCAATGTTCGGCGTGCCAGGGCAGCTGGTTCATGCTTGCGATCCTTCTACCAGAGCAGCAAGCGCCAGCGTTGCCTCGTGCAGCACAGCAGCCGGCGAATGGCTGGCATCGATCACCCGGAAACGCTGTGGCTCGGCCGCGGCGCGCTCGCGATAGCTCGCGCGTACGCGCTCGAAGAAACTGTCGGCCTCGATCTCGATACGGTCGGCGTCGCCACGACCGGCGGCGCGGGCGCGACCGGTTGCCACCGGCAGATCGAGCAGCAAGGTCAGGTCGGGTTTCACTCCATCGCACGCCCAGCGTTCCAGCTCGGCGATGCGCTGCACGGGTTGACCGCGACCACCACCCTGATAGGCGTAGCTGGCATCCGCGAAGCGATCGCACAACACCCATTGCCCAGCACTCAGCGCGGGCTCGATCACTTCGCGCACCAGTTGTGCACGTGAGGCAAACATCAGCAGCAGCTCGCTCTCAGCGGCAAGATCGCTGCGCGCCGGGTCGAGCACGATCCCACGCACTGCTTCGCCGAGCGAGGTGCCACCGGGCTCACGCGTCTGCACCAGCTTGATGCCGTGTTGTTCGACGTATTCGCGCAGGCCGGCCAGCAAGGTGCTTTTGCCGGCACCCTCACCACCTTCGAGGCTGATGAACTTTCCGCGCGCTGCACGGGCGGGTGCGGCATTTATTGAAGTGCCACTTATCAAAGACGAACTCATTGGCAATGCTTCCGCTGATAACAGTCGACGTTGCGATTGTGTTCCTCCAGCGTGCTGGCAAACACATGGCCGCCATCACCACGGGCGACAAAATAAAGCTCGTTGCCTGGTGCCGGATGCAAGGCTGCCAGCAGCGCCGGTTTGCCCGGCAGCGCAATCGGCGTCGGTGGCAGGCCTGGCCGGGTGTAGGTGTTGTAAGGCGTATCGGTGGTCAGGTCGACTTTGTGGATCGTGCCGTTGTAGCCGGTGCCCATGCCGTAGATCACGCTGGGATCGGTCTGCAGCAGCATGTGATCCTGCAGGCGTCGCACGAATACGCCGGCGATCCGTGGCCGCTCATCGGCGCGGCCGGTTTCCTTTTCCACGATCGACGCCAGGATCAACGCATCGTAGGGCGTTGCCAGCGGCAGGTCCTTGTCGCGCGCCGGCCACATCGCGTCGAGTGTCTTTGCCATCGCAACGTGCGCGCGCTTGAGCACGTCCAGGTCGGTGTCGCCTTTCACGTAAGCATAGGTTTCCGGCAAGAAGCGTCCTTCCGGTGCTTCGCCTGTAGCTCCGATTTTCTGCATGATCGCCGCGTCGTCCAGCGCGGCGCTGTCGTGTTCCAGTTTCTCGGCCTTTGCGAGCGCCTCGCGCAACTGAGCGAAAGTCCAGCCATCGACGATGGTCAAATTGCGTTGCAACACTTTGTCGGTGGCCATATTGGCGAGCAGCTGACGCGGCGTGATGCCGGCCTCAAGCGCGTACTCACCCGCGTGCAGCTTGCCGGCGACCCGCATCTGTTCGGCCAGCAGCCACCAGTACAGCGGATCGGCCGAAGTCAGCCTGCGCTGGCGCAGTTCACCGACGATATTCCGGAAGCCGGTACCGCGGGCGATATCGATGCTGTCGCCCTGCGTCGTCACGTGCAACGGGGTGCGACTGAAACGACTGAAGTCGTACCAGCCATACAGCAGCGCACCGGCCGCGGCCAGCAGTACGGCCAGTAGCAGCACGCGCAGCGCTGCACGACCTTGCATCGATTTGCGCCTCATCCACCCTGCTCCATCGAAAATCCCAGATTGTGCCAGTGCTGTTGCAGCTGACGGGTCACGGCGCCCGGCGCATAGACGCGCTCACCCAGCGAATGTACCGGCAGGATGCCGCGCACGCTCGAACTGAGAAAGACTTCGGTCGCATCCAGCAGCGCGTCCAGCGTCAATAGTCCAACTTGCGCTTGTGGGCACGTGGCCAGGACCTCGGCGCGGGCGACCCCGGCGACACCACAGCGATCCACCGCCGGCGTCAGCAGCACGCCATCGACCAGCGCAAACAGGTTCGCCATGGTCGCCGAAATGGCATGGCCATGGATGTCGCACAACACGCCTTCGGCGATCGCCGGATCGTTCCATTCGGCGCGCGCCAGCACTTGTTCAAGCCGGTTCAGATGCTTCATGCCGGCAAGCAGCGGTTGTTCGGCCAGACGGATGTCGCATACCCGCACACGCACACCCTGCGAATAGATTTCATCGCTCACCGGGGGGGGTGCGAACGCGGCCACGATGCGCGTGGGTTGTGGCGACGGCGGCGGAGCGTAACCGCGCTCACCGACCCCACGGGTCACCGTGATGCGCACCACCGATTGCGGCAAGCCACGACTGACTTCCAATGCCTCGCGCCACAGTTGCGCAACATCCACCATGGGTATGCGCAAGCGTTCGCAGCTCTCTACCAGCCGCTGCATGTGACGCGACCACAAGGGCGCGACGGTGCCGACAAAACGGATGCTTTCAAACAGGCCGTCGCCATAGGCCAGACCGCGATCGAAGGCTGGCACGACCTCGATCGGCGCACCATTGATCAGCGTGCGCAAAGACATCAGTCCGGCACTCCGAGCGCGCGCAACAGACCGCGTGCCTTGGCGCGGGTCTCATCGAGCTCCAGTGCTGCGACCGAATCGGCGACGATGCCGGCGCCGGCGCGCAGGCTTACCTCATGGCCAGTCAGGGTCAGGGTGCGGATCAGAATGTTCAAGTCGAGATCACCGTTGCGGTCGAGATATCCCAGTGCGCCGGTGTAGGCGCCGCGGGGTGCGTCCTCCAGCGCCGCAATGATCTCCATGCAACGCACCTTGGGGCAACCGGTGATGGTGCCACCGGGGAACGTCGCCGCAATGACTTCACCGGGAGTCACCTCGGCATGCAGGCGGCCTCGTACATTGGACACAATGTGGTGAACGTGGGCGTAACTCTCCACCACCATCAGCTCGTCGACCTCGACTGTACCCGGCACGCAGACGCGTCCCAGGTCGTTGCGCTCCAGATCGATCAGCATCACGTGCTCGGCGCGTTCTTTCGGATGCGCGCTCAACTCGCGGATGCGCGCCAATTCGTCATCGCCCGGCAGTCGCGCGCGGGTGCCGGCAATGGGTCGAGTCTGCGCGATGCCGCGACGCACCTCGACCAACCGCTCCGGCGAGGAGCTCGCCACTGCCCATTGCGGCTGCTGCAACAGGCCGGCAAACGGCGCCGGATTGGCCTGGCGCAACACGGCGTACAACGATGCCGGCGTGGGCAATGCTTCGTAGCGTGCGCGCCAGGCGCGCGACAGGTTCACCTGAAAGATGTCGCCTGCTTGCAGGTGCTCGTGGATGCGTGCCACGCCGTCGAGAAACAGTTCCGGCGCATCCTCTTCCCAGGCTGTTGGCGCGGGCATCGGAGGAAACTCTGGCAGCGCGGCGAGATCGGCTTCCAGTTCATCCAGCAGGTGTTCCTGGCCGCCCTCGGCAACCAGGATCGTGCAATCGCGGGCGTGATCGACGATCACGGCGGCAGGACAACGCAGTGCCAGCGCTACCGGCAATACCGACGGTGGTCGCAGCCGCAGGGTGGGCTCGACTTCGCCGGCCAGCTCGTAAGCCAGCATCAATACCCAGCCGCCGTGGAATGGCAGGCCATCGTCGTCAGCCGGCAGCAATCGTTCGGCCTGCCAGGCGGTATCCAGCGCATCGAGGAAGCGCCCATCCAGCCGTCGGCCCGCTTCATCGCACAAGCGGCCGTCGGCATGCAGGGTCAGGCTGTCGCGCGGAAACGCAAACAGAATGTCGTAGCGTGACTGCGCGGTGCCGCGCACCGCGCTTTCGAGCAGGCACGGGTAGCGTTGTGGAAAAGCAGCGGCC
>JBAPPP010000180.1:0-4350 GCA_049280175.1 Rhodanobacter sp. | reverse complement strand
CGCGCAGAAAGGCATAACGTTCGAAATCCGTATTGAATGCACGCAAGACCTTCAAGCGACGCGCCACTTGCACATCGAGCGTGCCGATATGGGGAGGAAGCAACCCATGAAGACGAAAGCGATTGCGTTCGTCGTCGGTGAAGGCTGCCAGCGCTTCAGCGAGATCTGGCGTAAACCACGTGGCTTGTTCCTGAGCTATCCGAACAGGCACCGCATCCGCGAGATTCTGGCCGACCCGCGTTTCGATCGGGTTCGCGTGATTGTCGTGAGCGATGGCGAGCGAATACTGGGGCTGGGCGATCAAGGCGCTGGCGGCATGGGCATTCCGATCGGCAAGCTATCGCTTTACACCGGTTGCGCAGGCATTCACCCGGAGCTGACCTTGCCCATCCTGCTTGATGTTGGCACGAACAATCAGGAGCGCCTTGCCGACCCGATCTATATCGGTTGGCAGCATGAACGCGTGACCGGCCAGGATTACGATGACTTCGTAGAAGAATTCATCGGTGCCGTAACCGAACGCTGGCCGAACGTTCTGCTCCAATGGGAAGACTTCGCCGGCTCCAATGCCAGCCGCATGTTGGCGCGCTATCGGGATCGATTGTGCACGTTCAACGACGATATCCAGGGCACCGCCGCTGTCGCCACAGCCAGCCTTTTGGCGGCCATCAACGTGACCGGGGTGACATTGACGGATCAGCGTATCGCCATCCTCGGTGCGGGGTCGGCAGGCTGTGGCATAGCGTCACTGTTGCTTCAAGCCATGCTCGATGCTGGTGCCAGCGAAGCGCAAGCGCGCCAGTGTTTCTTCCTGGTTGATCGCAACGGCTTGCTCGTCGAAGGCATGCCGGACATCACGACCGCGCAAGCGCCCTTTTTACAGACGCGTGAGGCCGTAACTTCATGGACGTTGGAAAGCCCAAGCGAGACATCGCTGCTTGATGTCATGCGTAATGCCAAACCGACGGTATTGGTCGGCGTGTCTGGGCAACGCGGCGCGTTCACCGAAACGGTCATTCGCACGATGGCGGAGCATGCCGAGCGCCCAGTCATTTTTCCGCTATCCAATCCCACCTCTCGCTCCGAGGCAACACCGGAGCATTTGCTCGCCTGGACAAATGGCCGCGCACTGATCGGCACGGGCAGCCCATTCGAGCCGGTGGCGTGGGATGGGAAGATGATTCCGATAAACCAGACAAATAACTCCTACATATTCCCAGGTGTTGGTCTGGGTGTACTTGCCGTAGGTGCGCGACGGATCACTGACGCGATGTTCATGGTCGCTGGCAAGGCCGTTGCAGCGATGTCGCCGACCGTCAATGACAAAAACGGGAGGCTTTTACCTCCTGTAGCTCAGCTACGTGAGGTATCCATCGCCGTCGCCAAGGTCGTCGCCCGCCAGGCCCAGGCCGACGGAGTGGCCGACCCTTGCGATGAAGCAACCCTGTCCGAGCGCATCAAAGCCCTCTTCTGGGAGCCGCACTATCAGCCCTATCGCCGCGGAGAAAAGGCCTAACCAACGCGCGAGTGGACCACGCCACACCAGGGCACGCGGCTGCTCGGTGTCTGATCATTGCCGGCCCAGCGGCACGGGCGTTGCCTGCCGCCAGGAAACTCGAGCCGGATCGACCGACAACCTGGGCCATTCCAACAGCCGCAATTTGAGCCTGTCGGTATGGCTTTTTTATTTGGCGCATACTTACAGGTCAATCAAACCGGCCCAGCCCATCAAACAGTCCATTCCCTCCCAGCTCGCCGTCGGCCAGATCTACCCTGCGGTGCTGACTTCGCTGACACCCGCTGGCAGCGGATGGCATGCCCAGCTCGAATGCGGGGTCAATGCCATTGTCCCTCGCCCTTATGGTTCAAATGGACCGGTTCAGGGCGATGCGGTGATTGTGCGACTGCTCGGGATCAATCAAGCGACCGGGGCGGTGGTCGGCACGTTGGTGCAAGGCAAAACCATCAGCAGTATTCGATAGCTGCTAGAAGCGCGACCGTTTGCCCAGGAAGCACTGCTTTGGTTCGTCGCTGGGAAACCCCGTGCCGCGATCACGGCGTTGTGCATATTTGGGCGTTGAGGGGCCTGCTGGCAGGCCTCACCTGCAGTCGTGAAACTCTTCAACCCCGCCGGGCGGGCAAGAACCGGCTGTTGCGCAGCAGTCCCGCCGAGATCAGCGACACCAGCACGCCGACCGGGAAGATCTCCACGAACGTCATCGGCAGGCGGTACATCGGGTTCGCGTACTGAACCTTGAAGGCCTCCATGTCGGCGCCCAGCTTCGCCAGCGCCGCGGCGCTCGCGCCCTTCGCCTTCTCGCTTGCGATGATCGCCTGCGCATAGGAGCTGGCGAAATCCATGTGCGTCATGGCCTGCACCGCTTCCCACGCGGCCACGTAAAAGATCCCGGCGATGAAGCTGACCCCCAACCCGACCCCGAGCGCCGGCCAGAAGCCGATCACCCCGCCCCGGTCTACGTCCCGGTGCCGCTTGATCCCCACGAATACCGCGCTCAGTGCAATCAGCATCGTCGTATAGCCGATCACCATGCCGTATTTCAGCGGAGGCATCCCGGAGAACACGACGAAGGTGACCAGCTCGAACCCACCGACGACCAAGCCGGCGATCAAGCCGTATTTCAGAATGCTCCGCAACATGGTGTTACTCCTCAATGATGGATGGAGCCGCCATTGACCACGATCTGGCGCCGCACGGCAATCGTCCGAATGGGTGATTTGGGTATATTCATTCCGAATAATCCGGCGTCAGGGCACGATCCCAAGCTCGCGCGCCCGGCGGATCGCCTCGGTGCGTCGCTTTGCGCCCAGCTTCTCGAACAGCCGCGCCACGTGCGTCTTGACCGTGTTCGGCGAAACGTGGAGGTGCGCCGCGATCTCCTTGTTTGAATGGCCGGCTGCCAGCTCGTGCAGCACCTCCAGCTCACGCACGCTCAAGCCGAGCGTCGCCTGCGCCTTCGGGTTGCCGTCGAAGGCATGCGCCGCCGGCGTGGCGAAGACCCGCACGCCCAGGACGATGCCGAGTACCAGGAAGGCGGCGGCGACCAGGAACAGGTAAATGTCGCCCGAATGCATCCGCGCCAGGCGCTGGTAGTCGAGCCACTGCAGGGCGAGCGTTCCCGCCGCCAACAGCGCTCCGTAGCCGACCATCCGCTTCCACATCACCGCCTCCACTCCCCTCGTACAAGATCATCTTAGCGCCGGTCCGTGACCGGCAAGAAAAGGCTGCTCGATTCAATGCCGGGCGGCCTCGGTCCGGCTCGGAATCCTGCCACATCGCGTTCTTGAAGCCCGTAACTGGGTGAGTTTTTCCAGATCAACCTTCTTGTCGCGCCAGCTTTTTGGGTCATCCAAACGCAGTCCCGCTAATTCTGTCTCGATCCCGTCAAACGTGTCATTTCCTTCTAGGGCGCGAACGCCCTGCCCTCCCAAGGCCATGCCGCACGACGCTCCGTGGGCGCCTCCCCGCACCAGAGCCAGCACCCGCGCCAGCTGCATCCCAGGCACTTCGTAACATGTTGCGCCACCGCTTGACACCGGTGTCAATTACGTTACACGCTGATAACAGTTTCACTGCGTGGGGAGCGCAGGACTTGGGGATTGACCATTCGGACTGGGTGGCGGGGGTAGCGGCGATGCCGTTTCTTGCGGCCGATATTGGCGGCACGCATGCGCGTGTTGCGCTGATGCGTGCCTCGCACGAAGGAACTCGCGGGGTCGAAACGCTTGCCTACCGGGTTTTTGCGTGCGCTGATTTCTCGACGCTGTCGGAATTGTTGCAAGCCTTTGTCCATGCCGACGTGCAGGCCCCTGTGAAGCACTGCGTGCTCGCTTGCGCGGGTCAGATCATGGGTAACGACGTCGTCAACGACAACCTTGCCTGGCCTATCCACCTGACCCAGCTGCGTCACACGCTGGGCTTGGACGAGGTTGCCGTACTCAACGACTTCGAGGCGCTGGCCTACGCGCTCGATGGCCCTCTCGCCGACGGTGGTCGCCATCTTTGCGGGCCGTATACGCAATCCAGTGGGCCGACCCTGGTGATCGGGCCGGGCACTGGGCTTGGGGCGGCGGCGCACATTCCCGGTCCTGCCGGTGGCGTCGTGTTGGCGACAGAAGCTGGCCAGATGGATTTCGCGCCGAATTCGGTTCGCGAGCGCCAGCTTCTCGCGCACCTGGCACCGAGTGGCGGGTACGTCGCGTTTGAACACATCGTGTCGGGCCCCGGCCTGCTGACCGTCTACGCCATCCTGTGCACGCTGCATGGGGAAACGCCGAAGCTGGCAACGCCCGAAGCCGTCACGAGGGCCGCCGTTTCCTGCAGCGATGCGC
>JBAPPP010000179.1:0-3987 GCA_049280175.1 Rhodanobacter sp. | reverse complement strand
CACATTACTAAGGCCCCCCAGCTTTGTCGGGGATACTTGCCGGATGGCTATTCGTATACGTGCGGCGCACAGGTGCGCCGCTGGCTGCTCCTGCTGATCTCCGGCAGATGCCTTATCATCGGCGTATGCCACGCCGTGAAACCTCCAGCAGCCCCGGTCTGTTTGCCGAGTCCGAAGACCTCAAACCGTTGGCCGAGCGCATGCGTCCGCGCAGCCTCGAAGAAATCGTTGGCCAGCAGCGACTGGTCGGCCCAGGCAAGCCACTGCGTACGGCACTGGAAGCAGGGCGGGTGCATTCGATGGTGCTGTGGGGGCCGCCGGGTTGCGGCAAGACCACGCTGGCGCTGCTGGTGGCGCGCTATGCCGATGCGGATTTCCGCGCGATTTCTGCGGTGCTGTCGGGCTTGCCGGAAGTACGCAAGGCGTTAGCCGAAGCCGAGGTGAATTTTGCGCAGGGGCGGCGGACCGTGTTGTTCGTCGACGAGGTGCACCGCTTCAACAAGACCCAACAGGATGCCTTCCTGCCGCATATCGAAAAAGGCGTGATCGTGTTCGTCGGTGCAACGACCGAAAACCCGTCGTTCGAACTGAACTCCGCACTGCTGTCGCGCTGCCGCGTGCATGTGCTGGATTCGATCGGGGTGCCTGACATCGTGGCTGCGCTCAAGCGCGCACTGGTCGACACCGAACGTGGCCTTGGCGAGTTGCAATTGCAGATCAGCGACGAGTCGTTGGAGTCGATTGCCGAGGCTGCCGACGGTGACGTGCGTCGCGCCCTGACCCTGCTGGAAATTGCCGCCGAGCTGGCACAGGACCAGCGCATCGATGAGACCACGCTGACCCAGGTGCTGGCCGATCGCACGCGTCGCTTCGACAAGAAGGGCGAGCAGTTCTACGACCAGATCTCGGCGCTGCACAAATCGGTGCGCTCCTCCGACCCCGATGCGGCGGTGTACTGGCTATGCCGCATGCTCGATGGCGGCGTTGATCCGCTTTACCTTGCGCGACGCATGACCCGCATGGCGGTCGAGGATATCGGCCTGGCCGAACCGCGTGCCTGGCGCATGGCGCTGGATGCGTGGGATACGTATGAACGCCTCGGCAGTCCCGAAGGTGAGCTGGGGCTGGCGCAGCTGGCGATCTGGCTGGCCATCGCACCAAAAAGCAACGCGGCCTACATGGCCTACAACAAGGCGCGCGCCGCCATACGCGACGGCGGCACGCTCGAAGTGCCGATGCATCTGCGCAATGCACCGACCAAGTTGATGAAAGGTCTCGGCTACGGCAAAGGTTACCAATACGACCACGATGCCGAAGGCGGCGTCGCACTCGATCAACAATGCCTCCCCGATGAGCTGGCCGGTACAGTTTTTTATGAGCCGGTCGAGCGCGGACTGGAGCTGCAGTTGCGCGAGAAGTTGCTGGCGTTACGCGCCGCCCGCGAGCAGGCACGCGACAAGTAAATTGCCGCGCGACTGCAGTGTTATCCAGAGCTTCTGGCTCCCTCCCCTGCTCGCAGGGGAGGGCTGGGGTGGGGTAAAGCTCTTGATCTCAAGCATCCGGCAAAGCACCCCCTCCCAGCCTCCCCCTGCGAGCAGGGGGAGGAGCCATGCCCGATCACTGAGATTCGACGCTAGCCAGAAGCCGACATCCAAATTCGACGATGCCAGATCTCCACTGCTGCGAGTGCCCTTGCCTGCACCAAGGCATCAGGCATAGATTCGGCCCACCACACGGGGAGGGTGAATCATGCGCATACTCGTAGCGGGACTGATCGGCGGCATCCTGATGTTCATCTGGGGTGCCGTGGCGCATTTGGCGCTGGGGCTTGGCAATGTCGGCATCAGGGCGCCGGCGAACGAAAACGCGGTGCTGAGCAGCCTGCATGAGGGCTTGGGCGAGCGCGCGGGCGTCTATATCCTGCCGTGGCTCGATCCGAGCCAGATGAATGATCCTGCGCAAAAGCTGGCCTACTCGACCAAGAGCATCAGGTCGCCGTATGCATGGGTGGTCTACATGCCGCAGGGCGAGGATCTCACCCAGATGGGCCGGCAACTGCCGCGGCAATGGGCGTCGGACACACTGGCAGCGTTGATGCTGGCATTCGTGATGGCGCTCGCGGGGTTGAGCTTCGGCCGGCGTATCGGGATCGCCGCCGCCGTGGCCATCTATGCGTGGCTCAATACCATGGTGCCGTACTGGAACTGGTATCGCTTTCCACTCGACTTCGCCCAGGCGGCGCTGATTGAACAGCTGATCGGCTGGCTGATCGCCGGAGCCGCGATGGCATGGTGGCTGGGCCGTTACGAGCGCAGACTGGCGCGCTGAGGGAAGCGTCAGATCGGGCGGTGGTGCCGGGGGAGGGCGCCATCGCCCAGCTTTCGTTGCGGTGTTTGCCACTAGGCGGCGATAATTGAGGGTTCAAGCCTTTCTCTGGACTCGATCATGCTGGATCCCGCACTGCTGCGTTCGCGCCTGGCCGAAACCGCCGCGCGTCTCAAGGAGACCCGCGGCTACCTGCTGGACGTTTCCGTTTTCGAGGCGCTGGAAAGCACGCGCAAGCAACTGGCGATGGAAACGCAGGAGCTGCAGAACCTGCGCAACACGCGCTCCAAGGCGATTGGTCAAGCCAAGGGGAAGGGCGAGGACGTCGCGTCGCTGATGGCGGAAGTTGCCGGCATCGCTGACAAACTGAAGGCGAACGAACAGGCACTGGCCGACGTGCAGGCGAAGCTCGCCGACATCGCGCTGGTCATTCCGAACATCCCGCATGAGTCCGTACCGGTCGGCAAGGACGAGAGCGACAACGTCGAGATCAGCCGCTGGGGCACACCGGACACCTTCGATTTTGAAGTGAAGGACCACGTCGTGTTGGGCGAGCGTCACGGCTGGCTGGACGGTGATGCCGGCGCCAAGCTCTCCGGCGCACGCTTCACCGTATTGCGCGGCCAGCTCGCGCGGCTGCATCGCGCCATCGGCCAGTTCATGCTCGACCTGCACACCGGCGAGCACGGCTACCTCGAATGCAACGTGCCGGTACTGGTCAACGCCGAAAGCATGCTGGGCACCACTCAGCTGCCGAAGTTCGAAGAAGATCTGTTCGCCACCAGCGTCGGCGAATCGAAGCGCTACCTGATCCCCACAGCCGAAGTGTCACTGACCAACCTGGTACGCGACACCATCCAGGATGCCGACGCACTGCCGCTGCGCTTCACCGCACACTCGCTGTGCTTTCGCGCCGAAGCCGGCAGCTACGGCCGCGACGTGCGCGGCATGATCCGCCAGCACCAGTTCGAAAAAGTCGAGATGGTGCAGGTCGCCCGCGCCCCCGACTCCTACGACCAGCTCGAAGAAATGGTCGGCCACGCCGAAAAAGTGCTGCAGAAACTCAACCTGCCATACCGCAAGCTGCTGCTATGCACCGGCGACATGGGCTTCCAGTCCACCAAGACCTACGACCTGGAAGTGTGGCTCCCCAGCCAGAACACCTATCGCGAAATCTCCAGCTGCTCCAACTGCGAAGACTTCCCGGCGCGGCGGCTGCAGGCGCGCGTGCGTAATGCGGAGACGGGTAAGCCTGAGCTCGTGCACACGTTGAATGGGTCTGGTCTCGCCATCGGCCGCACGCTTATCGCGGTGATGGAGAACAATCAGAACGAGGATGGTTCGATCAACGTGCCTGAGGTGCTGCGCCCATACATGGTCGGGCTGGATCGCATCGCATAGGTACGTAACGCATCGCCTGTTTCGTCGTTCCTGATAAACTAGGCGGACAATTTTATGGAGAGATGGCCGAGTGGTTTAAGGCAGCAGTCTTGAAAACTGCCGTAGGTGTGAGCCTACCGTGGGTTCGAATCCCACTCTCTCCGCCACAGGTACAAAAAAGCCCCTGACTTCTGGGGCTTTTTTTGTGTCGACTCGCAGTAGCTGGATGTATGCCTTAGCCTCGGGCGAGTCGCTAATTAGCCATACGCAACGGCGGTAAGT
>JBAPPP010000178.1:0-2112 GCA_049280175.1 Rhodanobacter sp. | reverse complement strand
AGGGCTCGCAAAGCGTTATAGGCGTCTGTGACAGCTCGGCCGCCAACATCTCCGGCCTTGGAAAGCGCGCCCGCCGCCAAGGCCCCGATCACGCTAGCAAGGAATTCCACCATCTACCCACCTATCTACTTGGCAATTGCAGTGTTGCGCAACAGAAGGCATCGGGATAGCCCCTTGAGCTGGGTTGCGGCAGGGCCGCCTGTTCGATCAGGTCGCCGTCGATCCAGACTTCAAATCGATGCCGCTAGCGATGCGGACGAACTCGTCGCCGTGGGCATCAGCGAAAGCGGCGAAGCTGCTCAGCAACTGATGTTGCGTGTGAAAGCGGAAGCCGACGGCGCGATGGAGTTCCACATATCGCATCATGCCGGTGCTCAGCATGTGACGTCTCCCAGCGACGCCTGGGCGATAGGGCGTAACATGTGCAGAGTCGATCGTTCCGCTATTAACTTCGTATGGCGCGATCCCGGATCTGCAAGCCCAGTCTGCGAAATGGCGAGCTGAATCATAAAAGGCGCTTACCGTAAATCGTGTGTGCCCCAGGGCAATGAGGGCGTCTGTAAACTGCCCAACCATCGGCCTCAAAGCCCCCGCATCCATATGCGGCCGGCGCGATGGCAAGGCTGTGCTTTGGTTCGGCATGATTGTCCTCCTCAGGTTGGCATGGAAGCGCCCAAGGAGAGCCCGAAATTATAAGTCGAGTGTTACGGCTGGTAGTAGATGGGGAAATTCTGGACGACGCCCCGGAATTCAAGAAGCTGGTCGATTCGCCGGGCCCGACGACTCGACAGCACATTTCTGAGCAACGGCGCTACCCAACCGATTTGAGCGATGAGGAAATGCACCACGTCTGGCCGTTTCTACTGTATCTTCCGCGCGAGCACTGTTCGCATCGGCAAAGCGAAGCTGAGACGCAGCCACATAGCGGCTGGTTGCCCATAATCGGAATGCAAGGCCTTCAGGACCGCTAGTCGTTGGCGGCCGAAAGAAAGAAATAGGTGATTGTCATGCCCTTTCCCATCCTATCCGCGATGAGCGTACCCAGCCCGCTTTCGAACCTGCCGGGCCCCAGTCTCAATGAGTTGCAAGTAGCCCTCGCCCGCACTGGCTATCCGATCAAGGCAATCGATGGCCAGTACGGCCCCAACACTAATAGCTGCTGGGCTGCCTTCTGCGCAAATGCACTTTCCGACAACAACCCTGATCTTGTCACACCAGCGGCGGTCAATGGCCTAGTCAGCAAGGTCGATGCCCTCACCTCAATTGAAGCAGGACCACAGGTCACACCAGAACAAGTAATTTCGGCAATCATTGCCGAATGTAATGCGTTGGGACTCACGCTGCGCACCCAGCATGCTTACGTTGTCGCGACGACGTATTGGGAGACGGCGCACACATTCCGACCAGTGCGGGAAGCTTTTTACCTGTCAGATCCAGACACCTATCTCCGGACCAAAGCATATTATCCCTACTACGGCCGTGGCTATGTGCAGCTCACTTGGCGTAGCAACTATGAGCACTATGGTAGCATCACGCAGTCTAATCTGGCGGCCAATCCTGACCTTGCACTAGATCCAGCAATCGCCCTCTTCGTCCTAGTGCAAGGCTTCAAACTAGGCGCCTTCACCGGCCACAAGATCACCGACTACATTAACTCGAGTGGAGCGGATTTCGTGAAGGCACGGCTCTGCATCAACGGCACTGACCGTGCCGCTGATATCGCCGCGGTCGCCGAAAGATACCTGACCAGTCTGCAATCTTGACCTCCGCCGCTCACGGTAAGTCCGGTCACCGGACGCCTTGGCTGGGAGGATCCGCCGCTCGAGACCCTGCCGGCAGCCGACCTGGGCGTCGCCGATGCGCTGGCACTGGCCCGTCTGCTCCCTGCGCGCCGACTCGACCCGGATCGGCTGGTGGCCTGGTGGGACGCGCACGCCCCAACACCGCCGCCTAGGCCACGAGAAGAATACCAAGCAATATCAATGCTCTGGCAGTCATTCGAGATGCTGAACCCCAGGAACTTACGCTCCTCCGGTCGCGCCACCGCGCTCTTCGTCTCATTGACCTTCAGCCGCAGCTTCGTGGTCAGGAACCGGCTCACCGAGGCCATGA
>JBAPPP010000177.1:0-18791 GCA_049280175.1 Rhodanobacter sp. | reverse complement strand
GTCCGACCAGGTGCTTCATCAACATCCACCCAGCGGCCTGCAGCGTGCCGTACGCGCCGGCGAGTCCGCGCAAGGCCAGCCACAACGCGATGAACCCCGCGCAAATACTGATGGGGAAGCCCACCGCAAACAGATTCATGGACGGCGAGGCACGGCTGGTCGCCGCAAAGCCGATGTTCACCAGCAGCAACGCCGTCATCGCAGGCAACGCCACCCGAAGTGCGCCGGAGAACAGATCGGTGCCTGAAGAAACCACGGCAAACAGGGTCTTCTCGCTGACGCCATCGGTCCCGGGTGGCAAGCTGCGAAAGCTGTCGGCCAGCAGCGAGATCACCTGCAGATGGCCGTCCATCGCGAGGAAAAGCAAGGTCACCAGCACCATGTAGAACTGCCCCAGCACCGGCACGTTGGTACCGCTGGTGGGATTGACCATTTCGGCAAAGCCAAGCCCCATGCTCTGCCCAATCAGCATGCCTCCATAGGAAACAGTCTGGAACACCAGCTGCAACACGAAGCCGACGCTGCCGCCAATCAGGATCTGTACGACCATGGTGGCAACGCCGGTTGCGCTGAACAGATCCAGCTGCTGCGCCGGCGCCAATGGGGCAAGTACAAAAGTAAGCAGCACAGCGATCGCGCCACGGACGCGCATCGGAATCACCGTGGCGCTGAACACCGGCGCCACCATGCAAAACCCGCCGACCCGACCCAGCGCCCACAGCATGCCGCCGAGCGAACTCATCAGTGCGGCCAGCTGAGCGCCAGTCATTTGATCGCCGCGGGTAAGCCGACAATGATGTCGTGAGTGAACTGCACCAGCGTGCGCAGCATCCACGGCCCAACCAGCAAGCCCACGATCGCCATCGCGAGCAGTTTGGGGATGAAGCTGAGCGTCATCTCATGGATCTGCGTGGCAGCCTGGATGATGCCGACCAGCAGACCCACGGCCAGCGCGGTCAGCAGCATCGGCGCAGACACCATCATTGCCACGAACAGGGCATGCTGACCGAAGTTGATGACCCATTCCGGCGTCATGAATGGGACTCCTCCGACTTGTTGCCGACGGCCGCCGACACGGCATCGTTATCGACGCTCATGTGTAGAAGCTCCCGGCCAGCGTGCCGATCAGCAGCGACCAGCCGTCGACCAGCACGAACAGCATGATCTTGAACGGCAGCGAGATGAGCGCCGGTGAAACCATCGCCATACCCATCGACATGAGCACACTTGCCACCAGCAGATCGATCACCAGGAACGGGATGAACAACAGGAATCCCATCTGGAACGAAGTCTTCAACTCGCTGGTAACGAAGGCGGGCATCGCCACGCGAAACGGCACCGCTTCCTTGCTCGTATAGGGTTGTTCCTTGGCCAGATGAGTGAAAAGCTGAAGATCGGCGTCGCGCGTCTGATCCAGCATGAAATGCTTGAACGGTGCTGCCGCTGCGGGCACCGCGTCCTCCGCGCTCATTTGGTGATCCATGTACGGCTTCACGCCATCCACGTAAGCGCGGTTGATCACCGGTGACATCACGAACATAGTGAGGAACAACGCCAGCCCCAGCAGCACCTGGTTGGGCGGCGTGGATTGCGTCGCAAGGGCCTGACGCAGAAAGCTCAGTACGATGATGATGCGGGTGAACGACGTCATCATCAGCAGCACCGCCGGCAGCAGCGTGAGCACCGTCATCAGTGCCAGCACCTGCAGCGACATGCTCCAGTTCTGTGCGCCGCCAACGTTCTGCACGGTCAGCAGCGGAATGCCGGCGGGCTGGATCTGCGCGATCGGTGCGATCGGCGCGATCGCTGCCGTCGACACGGCCGGCGCGGCCAGCACGCCCAGCGGAACCAGCAACAACAGCAGCACGCTCAGGACGAGCAACATACGACGATTCATCAACGACGCCTCCAGCGGTTCAGCAGCTCGCTAAAACTGGGTGGCGCGGCAGCTTCGACCGCGGCCACCGGTTCCACGCTTTCATAGACATGCAAAGTACGCACGCCACCGGCGCCGACACCCACCAGCACACGCTGGCCATCGGCTTCCAGCAACAGCACGCGTTCGCGCGAGCCCACCGGCAGCGACTCAAGACAACGCAGGCGTCGCCCACCGACGAACTGGCGACCCTGCAGCCGGCGACCGACCCAACCGGCTGCGAAAATCAACACCACGATGCCAGCCAGGCTCAGCAACACGCGCAGCAGTTCGCCGGCGACATTGATATCGGGCAAGGTCGGCTGCGCGATCGGCGCCAGGATGGCAAGCACGGCACTCATCGCAACTTACGCACGCGCTCGGACGGACTGAGCACGTCGGTCAGGCGAATACCGAATTTTTCGTTGATCACGACCACTTCGCCGTGCGCCACCAGCGTGCCATTGACGAATACATCCAGCGGCTCGCCTGCGGCACGATCGAGCTCTACCACCGAACCCTGATTCAATTGCAGCAGATTGCGAATGCTGATGCGGGTGCGACCCACTTCCATGGCGAGTGTTACGGGAACATCGAGGATCATGTCCAGACTGACGTCGGGACCGTCGGCGGGAGCCGCACTCAACGCATCGAACTCGACGCGTCCTTCGCCGAGGGCGGAAGTTGCGCTGGTGTGAAGCACGCTTTCGCTGCTCTGGCTCATAGGGCTTTCTCTTCGGAATAATCGAGTAATGAAGGCCGTTCGCGACGCCCGACCTGGGATTTGAAACGCACGGCGTAACGCCCGTTGGATTGACCGTAACGGCCACGGAATATCGGTACATCCTCAGCAAACACGGTGGTCAGTTCCGGCAGCGTGAGCGGGATGACGTCACCGACCCGCAGCCACAGAAATTCGCCGATGCTCATCTGGGACTCCAGTAGCAACGCGCTGAGGTCCACTTCCGCGTCCATGACTTCTTCGTGCAAATTGTTGATCCAGCGATCGTCGCGTTCCACGCGATCGCTTTGCACGCCTGCGTCGAGCACGGTGCGGATCGGCTCCACCATGGAATACGGCACGGTGAGATGGATTTCGCCGCCGCCACCATCGAGCTCGACGTGAAAGCGGGATACCACCACCGTCTCGGTGGGGCTGACGATGTTCGCGAACTGCGGATTGATTTCCGAATTGAGAAACTCGAACTGCACGGGCATCACCGGCGCCCATGCCTCCACCATCGAGGCGAACAGCTCGGCCAACAGGATCTGGATGACGCGGTTCTCGGTTGGCGTGAAATCGCGACCTTCGATGCGCGCGTGGTAACGACCATCGCCACCAAAGAAATTGTCGATCACGGTAAAGACCAGACGCGGCTCCATCACCGCGAGCGCCGTGCCACGCAGCGGCTTGACCTTGATCAGGTTGAGATTGCTCGGCACCGCAAGGCCATGCACGTACTCGTTGAACTTGAGCATGCGCACACCCAGCACCGATACTTCACAGGTCTTGCGCAACACCCCGAACAGCGCGGTGCGGAAGAAGCGCGCAAAGCGATCGTTGATCATCTCCAGCGTCGGCAGCCGGCCGCGCACGATGCGGTCCTGCTGGGTGAAATCGAAATCAATGACCGTGCCCGGCTCGGGCGGAACGTCGCTCTCGGTTTCGACCTGGCCATCGTCGACGCCGTTCAACAGCGCATCGATCTCTTCCTGTGAAAGTAGGTCGCTCATCGCTATCGATCTCTTACTGCATCACGAAGCTGGTGAAGTACAGCGCTTCCACGCCGGGCTTGCCGATCTTGTCGGCGACAATCTTGCGCACGGCGGTCAGTGCCTGGGCCTGCAACTTCTGCTTACCGGCGGTATTGCTGAGCTCGGCAAAGGTCTGGCTACTGAACAGGATCACCAGTGCGTTGCGAATCACCGGATCGTTGTCTTTCATCGCCTGTACCGCCGCAGGATCGCGCGACATCACCGTGACCCCTACCTGCAGATAGCGCGTGGCGTCGTCGTCCTGGAAATTCACCACAAACACGGGCTCCAGCGGCAAGTACACCGCGGCAGTGTTGACCGCCGACGCTGTGGCTGGCGCACCCGCCGCCGACTTGGCCTGCACTGAGCGCTGGCCAACGAACATGAAACCGCCAATCCCCAGCAGAACCAGCAACACCACTCCCACAATCAGCATCATGCGTTTGCCGCCACTTTTCTTGACGGCTGCGACCGGGGTTGCGACTTCAACATTTTCAGCGTTAGCCATGAACAATCTCGTCCTCTCAACTTGAATATCTCGACGTCACCGCTATCGCGGAACGCGCTTCCTGAGGGTGTTTAGCAAGCGTCATGCCATCGGTGTAGATGGCGCTGCGATGCGCATTGGGCGCGACGCACACCGCGCGAGCAACGTTTTATTGACGCGCGACAACAAGCAGACGCAGAGCCGGCGTGGTGATTCCGTCAGTACGCATGTGCGCGCCTTCCAGCCAAACGTTCGCGCACGCAAAAGCGGCCACACGGGCCGCAACGAGTAACCTCGAACCACGAATCAGGCGAAAGCGTCGACCAGACCGAGAGCGATCGGTTGTGCCGATGTGCCGGTCAGCCCCTCGACCGATTCTTCCTCAGCCACGGTCGAACCGGATGACGATGGCTGGCCTTGCGAACCATCGAACTGCTGCTGGCTGGCGTGCTGGCCAACCGTGGCCTGGCCCAGCGACAAGCCATGCCCACCAAGCATCTGGTTGAGCTGACTGAGGCTCTGCTGCACGGCCGCGACAGTTGCAGGATGTTGAGCCATGAACGCTACGTCGACCTTACCGTGTTCAATGCTTACCTTCACGTCGAGCGGACCGAGCTCCTGCGGATTCAGGCGAATCTGTGCCTGCTTGATGTCCTGGCTGCCCAGCCATGCAACCTGCTGGCCCAGCTGCTGCGAGAAAGTCGGCGAATTGACCGGCGCATTGATACTCAACGTGTGTGTGGAAAGGATGCTGTTCGGAGGCGTGGCAAATACTGGCGCACCAAGGGCACCGTTCATTGCGGCAAGATCGCCGCCACTCTGTGGCTGACTATCCGTCGCCGTGCTGGCGGCGGTAACGGACAACGCGGCATGCCCGGCGCCAAGGAGCGCTCCGCTGGCAGCCTGCGCTACGTCGTCGGCGATCTGTCCCAACAAGCTGCCGGCAGCGGTGTCGCCATCGGCGCTCGCGCTAGTGGGGTCGGTGTCGGCGGCGTCTGAAGTATCGGTGTCGTCTGCGGAGAACGCTCCGCCTGCCTTGCCTGCGATCTGCGCCATAGGCGTGTTGCTCGCGGCCATGGTTGCGAGCACCGTGCCTGACGTCGCCGCTGCGCCGTCGCTCGGCGCAGCGGTCTGTCCCGCGAGCGCAGCAACGGGTACGGGTACGGGAATCAGGGGGCCAGCATTCGGCGGTAAAACCGGTTGCGGCTGCACGGCTGCATTTCCGTTGTCGCCCTGGAGTGGCGTCTTGCCCTTGGTGACGACTCCGTTGGCGGCTCCCGCTGCTGCTTCGTCAGCACTGCCCGAGGACTGGTCGATCAGACCCAGCACTGCCGTGGCCAACGATACCGTTGCAGTGTCGTCGGCGCCGGACGGGTCAGCGTTGTCGGTCGCACTCGGCACGGTGTTGTCGGAAACCGTCGATGTGCCCAGTGCGATCGTATTCGTCGTGGAGGCCGCGCCTGAAGTCGTGCTGGATCCTGGATTGGAGTTTTTGCTGGCGGGTGTGCCGGTGCTCTCGCTGGCACCGCTCTTTGCCGCCGTGCGGGGCGTGGATGACGATGCGTCTGACTGCCGCCGCTGCTCATCCTGCAGACGCGTATTGAACGCGCCGTCCTGATTGTGCTGTCTTGCCTGATCCGTCGACGAAGCCGACGCGGCATTGCTGTGGATGGCGGTCGTCGGACTGCTTGTATTCAGGGCGGGTAACGGACTGGCGCTCATGCAGTGACACTCGTGCGGGGGCGGATTCTCACTGGATGCAGCAAAAACCGAGCCAGCCTGCGACCACGATTCAGAAGGAGCCCGCCGGACGACGGCGATACTGTGAGCGCTCGTCCATTTCGGCCTGCTCCTGCCGTTGCTCGCTTTGATGCTCCTGGGCGCGAAAGCGCTCAACCACGCTGTCCAGCGCGCGTTCGCGGGCATGGGTCTGCAACCATTGCAGGCGTGCGGCCTCCAACACGCGCCGCTGGCGCTCCACTTCGCGCCCCTGCTGGATGATGGCCTGGTCGATGCGCTCGACGAATTGTTGACGGTTGAGCAGTGCGCTCACCGTCAGACCACCGGCGCTCAGGCTGTATTCCTTGCGGTAACGTTCCAGATCGTCGAGCTGCTTTTGCACATGTGCCATTCGCCGCTGCTGGTCGGCCAACCGCTGCAATGCGTCCTGCTCACGGCGCTGCGCCTGTTCGACCGCCGGCTGCAGTCGCGCCGAGCGCGCCGTCATGCGTTCACCTCGGCGGTCAGCGCGCCCAGTCGCTCCTGCGCCTCGCGCAAGGTCATCGGCTCGTCGACCTCCTGCTGCAGAAATTTCTGTATCCGCGGCCACATCGCGATGGCCTGATCCACCTGCGGATCGGCGCCCTTCTGATAGGCGCCCACGGCGATCAGATCGCGCTGCTGACGATAAGCCGAATACACCTTGCGGAAGCGCTGTGCGGCCTGCATCTGCTCCTTGCTGACCACCGCAGGCATCACACGGCTGATCGAGGCTTCGATATCGATCGACGGGTAGTGCCCTGCTTCGGCCAGATCGCGCGACAGCACAATGTGTCCGTCGAGAATGGCGCGCGCGGCATCGGCAATGGGATCATGCCGGTGGTCATCGCCTTCGGTGAGCACGGTGTAGAACGCGGTGATCGAGCCGCCGCCATCGGCACCGTTGCCGGCTCTCTCGACCAGGGCTGGCATCAAGGCAAACACCGACGGTGGATAGCCCTTGGTCGCCGGCGGCTCGCCAATCGCCAGGGCAATCTCACGTTGCGCCTGTGCGTAACGCGTTAGCGAATCCATCAACAGAAGTACGCGCAGGCCCCGATCACGAAACCACTCGGCGATCGCGGTGGCGTACTGCGCACCACGTAGTCGTTTCAGCGGCGGCGCATCGGCCGGAGCGGCGACGATGACGGCCCGCGCGCGACCCTCGTGACCCAGCGTCTGCTCGACGAATTCCTTGACTTCGCGACCGCGCTCGCCGATCAGGCCGACCACGACCACATCGGCATCGGTATAGCGCGTCATCATGCCCAGCAGGGTCGACTTGCCGACACCCGAACCGGCGAACAGACCCAGACGCTGGCCACGCCCGACCGTCAGCAACGCATTGATCGCACGCACTCCGGTATCCAGCGGTGTATCAATCGGCTTGCGCGCCATCGGGTTGATCGGGTCGCGCTTGAGCGCGGCATGTTCGTCGAGATTGAGTGGGCCCAGGCCATCCAGAGGCACGCCATCGGCGCCAATCACCCGGCCCAGCAACCCTTCACCGACCGGCAGGCCGCCAAGACGGGCACACGGACGCACCCGCGCATTCGGAAGTACACCGTGCATTTCAGAAACCGGCATCAACAGCAACCGATCGTCGGCGAAACCGACGACCTCGGTTTCCAACGCAACACCATCGGCCGTGTCGACCAGGCAGCGTGAGCCCATGGCCGCTTCACAGCCTTCGGCCTCCAGCGTCAGCCCAACCACCCGGCGTAACCGACCTTCCACGGTGAGCATCGGCACCGTGGTCGCGCGCTTCGCACGTTTCGCCAACTGCTGCTGCCAACGCAGCCTGCGCGCTTCCGGCGAGGGCTCGATCGGCGCGGGTTCGATACTCACGCGACAACCTCGTCGTCGCCATCGTCGATGTCGTTGCCAAGCACGGCGTCAATCACTGCCGCCAGGCGCGTGTCGATGCGTGCGTCGAGCCGGGAACGCTCGCTTTCCAGTATGCAGTCGCCGCGGCTGAGCTCAGGCTTCGCGCCGAGACGCCATAGCGGCTCGCTCGCACCAAGTTCGCGCAACAAATTCAGATCATCCGGATGCACCCACACGCGTAGATCGCGCGTAGCCGAGGGCAGCGCCGAGGCAGCCTCGCGCACGGCCTGCTCGATCAGCGATGGATCGAGCTGCAATTCGCGCGCGACCACTCGGCGTGCCATCACGGCGGCCAGTCGCGCCAGTTCCCGTTCGGTGATGTCGTCGAGCGCTCCCAACGGACGCGCGGCGGCGGCACACAGCGTTTCGAAACGTGCCAGTTGCTGATCCAGCTGATGTTTGGCGACCGCGCGACCTTCGGCCAGCCCGGCGGCAAAGCCCTCATCACGCGCATGTTTCTCGATCTCTTCCAGCTCGAATACGGTCGGCCCGGGCGGCGGCGCAGGCTCGGCAACGACTTGTAAGGGGGTATGGCCGACCTGCGGCGGGTCCCAACGCTCGAAAGCAAAGGCCTTGTCGCGACTGAGCACGCCGGCCATCAGACGAACTCATCGCCGTCGGCGGAAAGACTGATCTGCCCGGCATCGGCCAGCTTGCGTGCGATGGTAAGCACTTCCTTCTGCGCGGCGTCGACTTCGCTCAGCTTGACCGGGCCCTTTACTTCAAGGTCGTCGCGCAGCATGTCGGCAGCACGCTGAGACATGTTTGCGAAAATCTTGTCGCGCACCGCCAGCTCCGCGCCCTTGAGCGCCGTGATCAGACGTGCCGACGGCACTTCGCGCAGAAGGGTCTGCATGCTGCGATCGTCCAGATCAGCCAGGTCTTCGAACACGAACATCAATTCTTCGATACGGCCGCCGAGGCCAGCATCCTGACCGCGGATGGCCAACATCAGCTCCGCTTCGCGATTCGATTCCATCGCGTTGAGAATGTCGGCGGCAGCCTTGAGTCCGCCGACACTGGCGGACTTCAACTTGGTGGAGGTGCCGGAAAACTGGCGCTCCATGATTTCATCCAGCTCGTTGAGTGCATGCGGTTGCACGCCATCGAGATTGGCGATGCGCATCACCGCGTCACTGCGCACGCGCGCAGGCAGATAGCCGATCACTTCCGCCGCCTGGTCGGGCTCCAGATGCGCGAGCACCAGGGCGATGATCTGTGGATGCTCCATGCCGACCATCTCCGCGATGGCGCGGCTTTCCATCCATTTGAGCGACTCCAGACCCTTGGTGGAGCGGCCCAGCAGGATGCGATCGATCAGGCTGCCGGCCTTGGTTTCTCCCAGCGCGCTGACCAGCATCTTGCGAATGTATTCCTCGGTGCCCACGCCCAGCGAGGTTTGCCGCCCCATGTCGTCGTTGAGGTGATTGAGAACTTGCTCTACCTGCTCACGCGACACGTTGGTCAGCGTTGCCATGGCCGTACCGACGGCTTGCACGTCGCGTGCGCTGAGATGTTTGAGCACCTCGGCGGCGTCCTGTTCGCCCAGGGTCAGCAGCAGGATCGCAGCGCGCCGTGCACCACCGATATCCTTTGAATCAACCGCCATCGTCGCCTACCCAATTCATGACTACCTGCGCTACCTGTTTCGGATTTTCCTGGACCAACTTGCGCGCGAGCCCGATCTTCTGCTCGTAAGCCATCGCCTGCTGCAGTTGCGGCGTGGCACCGCTGAGGCGAGCCGGCTCGTTGCGCTCATCCTGGTAATCGTCATCGGCAATCCGCACCGACACGGTTGGCATCGGACCCGCCAATGCCGCGAGCGGCTCAGGTGCACGCATCAGACCTTTGAGCATCGGACGCAGCAGGCCGAACGCAATCAGCAGCGCAATGAGAATGCCGACGCCCTGCTTGATCAGATCCATCATGCCGGGCCGCTCCCACAGCGGCTGGACGAACGGCGCCTCTTCGTGCGGCGTTTCGGTGAACGCCTGATTGATCACGCTGACGCTGTCGCCGCGCTGAGCGTCGAAACCCACCGCATTCTTGGTCAGGTCGGTCAGGTGCTGCAGATCCTGCGTGCTGAAAGGTACGCTCTTGCCCTTGCCGTCGGTGGCAGCCTTGTTGTCCACCACTACGGCGACGGTCAGCCGAGTCAGCCGCCCGGCAGGATCGCTGACATGACTGATGGTGCGGCCAAGTTCGTAGTTGCGCGTGGAGTTTGACGATGTCTCAGTGGGCGTGGCCGACTGTGCCGTCGAGGCGCGCGCGCCGGCGGCGGCAGATGCAGGGGTTGCTCCAGGTTTGGCCGCCGTGGGTTGCGCCACGGTGTTGGGCGGCTGATTGCTCAATGCACCCGCGATCGCGCCACCGACGTCGTCTCTCTTCTGCACGCTGCTGGTCTGCTCGCTGCGCATCGCCGGGTTGGCGTTGTCGAAGCTTTCGGTAGCTTTCTCGGTCTGGCTGAAATCCAGATCCGCATAGACCTGAGCGCGCACGCGTCCCTGGCCAACCAATGGCGTAAGCAACTGTTCGATGCGTTGTGCATAGCTGTTCTCCATACGCGTGGCCAGGCGCAACCGCATGTCACCTACGGCACCGGGACTATCGGGATCACTGACCGTCAACAGCGCGCCCTGCTGATCAACCACCGATACCTGGGAGGGATCCAGATCAGGCACGCTGGAGGAGACCAGATGCACAATCGCAGCCACCTGGCTGGTGTCGAGTTGACGACCGGGATACAGCGTCACCAGCACCGATGCGCCAGCCGGATGATTGTCACGAATGAAGGCGGACGCCTTGGGCAAGGCCAGATGTACGCGCGCGGCGCGTACGAATTGCAAGCCGGCAATGGTGTTGCCCAAGTCGGTTTCCAGCATCTGCTGATAGTGCGTACTCTCGGCAAGATCACTCATGCCAAAGGGCGAGTCGCTCTGCGGCGATGTGGCTCCGGCAGTACTGCCTTGCGGCAGTCCCTGACTGGCCAGACGAAGGCGGATATTGGCTAGATCGGCGGCTGGAACCGAAATGGATGCGCCATCGGCACCCAGCTCGTAGGGAGTATTGGTTGCCTGCAACGCCTGGGTGACACTCGCCGCGTCTTTGGGGTCGAGCCCCGCGTAAAGCAGCCCGAAGTTGGGGCCGCGCGACCACAGAACGATAGCCACGCCGAACGCCACTGCGCCGGCTACGCCGACCAGCAACAACAAGAGTCGGGTCGCCGGATTGCGCATGATGCTTTTCAGCGGATCCATGCGCGAGCCGTTACCAGAAGGCGTGATGGCGTTTTCGGCCATGAATACTGCTCAGTATCGGGGACGCGTTGAAGCGTCAGGTGGCGATTCGATCGTCAGACCGGCATGTTCATGATGTTGCTGTAGGCATCAGTGAGCTTGTTGCGCACCTGCACCAGCGAACGAAACGCAAGATCGGCCTTCTGCCCGGCGATCACCGTGCTGCCGATGTCGGAACCGGCATCGCCCCGCTCAAACGCGTCGACCTTTGTCTGCGCGTCGTTCTGCGCCCCAACCACGGCGGACAACGACTGCGTGATCAGCGAACTGATGCCGCCAGTCGCTGTGTCCGCCACTGCGGATAACGACTGCTTCAGTAGCGAACCGAAATCGCTGCCCTGCGCCGTACCAACCGACTGAGCGGTGGTCGATGTGGGAAACGAAGCTTGCGCTCCGAGTTGGCGCATTTGCGAAAGCACGTTGTTGACGTCAATTTGGCCCATGTCAGTTTTCCAGCGCTGATGCGGTAATGAAGGGGTTAAAGCACAAGCCGTGCCACAGCGAAACTTCATTCAATGTGCAGCAGCACCCGACTGCAGTCCGTATTTGCGTAGCTTTTCGACCAGGGTCGTGCGCTGCATCCGCAACAATTTGGCGGCATGCGCAACCACGCCGTCGGTGTTGTCGAGCGCCTGGCGTATCAGCCCCACTTCGATGTCGGCGAGGTGATCCTTCAGGTCCACGCCGCCTTCGGGCAGCAGCATGTCGGTCTCCAGCATGGCGCCGGCCAGGGTCGGTGGATGGTCATCCAGCATGGCCAGCAGCGAGCCGCCGGCCACTTCCTCGCCGACATGCGCGCCGCGATACTTTTCTGGCAGATCGCTGGCGCGCACTTCGCTCTGTGGATAGAGAATCGCCATCCGCTCCACCAGATTCGAAAGCTCGCGCACGTTGCCCGGCCAC
Source organism: Rhodanobacter sp. (assembly GCA_049280175.1). Classification (GTDB taxonomy): domain Bacteria; phylum Pseudomonadota; class Gammaproteobacteria; order Xanthomonadales; family Rhodanobacteraceae; genus Rhodanobacter. The sequence goes on along the minus strand of JBAPPP010000177.1, from coordinate 6,790 downwards.
CCGTACTGACGCAGGGCCTGCATCGCGCCACCACTGAAACGCGCACCACCGAGGCCCCGTCGCAGCAAACGCTGGTTGAACTCGGTGATCAGCTCGGGCAGATCTTCGAGATGCTGACGCAACGAAGGCATCTCCAGCGGAAACACGCTCAGGCGGTAATAGAGGTCTTCGCGGAAACGCCCTTCAACAATCGCCCGCTCCAGATTCCGGTGCGTCGCGGCAATGATGCGCACGTTGCTGCGCAGCGTGCGATTGCCGCCGACACGTTCATACATGCGCTCCTGTAGCACACGCAGCAACTTGACCTGCATCGGCAGGCTCATGTCACCGATTTCGTCGAGAAACAGCGTGCCGCCCTCGGCCATTTCAAAGCGGCCCTTGCGTGCACTGATCGCTCCGGTGAAGGAGCCTTTTTCGTGGCCGAACAATTCGCTTTCGAGCAGCTCAGCCGGGATCGCGCCGCAGTTGATCGCAATGAACGGCTTGTCGCGACGCGGCGAGCAGTCGTGGATGCCGCGCGCCACCATCTCCTTGCCCGTACCCGAGTCGCCCAGCACCAGCACACTGGAATCGAAGGGTGCGACCTGTTGGATCAGCCCGTTGACACGCGCCATCGCCTGAGAACTGCCAACCAGTCGCTGAGGGCCCGGGATGCCGCCCGACAGACGCGCATGCAGACCGCGCATGGCATCGGCCAACCGCTCGTAGCGCAATGGAAATTCCAGCAGTTCAAGCCGCCCCGCATAAGCAGAGCCGTCAGCAGTCAGCCAGGTCGCCTGCGGCGAATCCGCGGCGACCAGCAAGAGCAGTTGCTTGCCATGCTCTTCCAGCGATTCCAGTATCCCCCGACAGGCATCGGTGTCGTCGAAGCTGCCTACATAGACGGCACGCCAATCTTGCGCGGCAGAGTCGGCCAGCAGCGAGGCATTCCATAACTGCGGGTAGTAGCCGAGGAAGATCAACGCCCAGACGATGTTGTCTGCCCGTGCTTCATCGGGCTCGATCACAAGAATATTGCTCTTCTGCATGGTGCAATTCACTTTCGAAACCATCGACCAAACACGGAACAATCCCTGACCGTGTTTCCCCTGTATGCATTTGCGATCCATCGCAGCACCCAGAAGGTCTAAGGCAAGAAGGGCGCCAAAAAAACCACGGGGAGATTGCCCATGCGCGTGCGAATGACTGGCGGGGCTGGCCAGTATTCTGCGAGGGCCTTAGTAGGAAAAAGTCCTAGATCCGTGATTTAGATCGATATTATTGGAAGAAAATCGTCCGCCGCGGACGCCTCTTCAAGCGACGGAGGGGGCGCGATCACGCCAAAATTTCACCGCACCAACCTCTCAAAGAGTGATGAGAGTCACGCTCGTTGCGAGACGTGCGTCCGGTGTTCTTCCGTGGCCCTCAGGTCGAGGTGAGGCGCGCCTCTGCCACTTTTCGTCGGTGATGACGAAAAACGAATCTATCCAACCCATCTGAGACCAACTCACTTGGCTGGAAAAAAGAAACGAAAGCATTGCCATCGTCGAGTGTCTGCACAAACTGCGACGGAAGCTCCAGCGGAAGCGCGCGACAGGCGTCGAAATGTAGACTTATCAAGAGCTGCCCCGCTGTCGGCAACATCGCCTGCGGCACCACCACACCGAGCGCATTGAAGCGGATCGGATGCCTTGCGGGTAACAGTGCAACGGGAATCAGCAGACGGTTGACGATCTCCATCAACACATTGATCTTGCTGTCCATGTGCAGCAGTTCCTGCATCACGGGACTGTCTTCGTCGCTACCATTCTCGGCCCGGCGCTCATCCAGCGAAGCCAGCGCACGCAATACATGCAGATTGCGCTCGTTGTAGCCGGCCAGCGCCAACGCATCGGGCATGCTGTCCAGCGAAGCCACGGCGATATGCAGGACGCCCTCGTAGGCCATCCGCTGGGAAAACTCGTGCCACCTTTCGTCTTGCATTTGTTTTGTCCGCTCCCACGGCTGCCGTTGAATGGATCCTATCGCTCGGGCCGCGTATCCATCCACAGCGCATGCCCCATGCGTATGGCCCGGTCGATCCTCATCAGCGCTCAGCCCGATGAGGCGATGTAGGTACTCAAGGCGCGATGGTTGTATTTATGCTGACCCAGCTGTCGCTCGACCCCAGCGCGGGCGAGCTCGGCACGTTCCAGCAAGCGACGATTGTGTTCGTGCAGGGTCGCCAGCGCTTCAATGTTGTATGGGTCGGCAGCATGCGGCTGCCGAATACACGCCTGCCGCTCAACGTCCAGCTCGGCGACCTGCGACCAATGGCCCCGGTCAGCCGCATCGAGCATCTGCGCTGATATATCCAGCGCCTGCCGCAGGGCAGCGTGCGTGGCGCCACTCATCCCAGCTTCGCCTTTGGCTGAGCCTGAGCTTCCTGCGCCAGGAAAGTCGCCCGAATGCCGTGCCAGGCCTCGCGGATGGGGGCCAGCAACCGTTGGCTCTCGTCCAGCGCCGCAAGATCGTCGTTGAGCTGCGCATGCAGCAAACGGCGGGTGATGTAGTCGTAGAGGCTATCCAGCCGCCCGGTCAACGTTGGCTCGACGCTATGGTCAAGACTCTGGCGCAACTCGCCGAGGATGCCGACGGCCTTGGCAAAGGTCTGCCCCTTGGCCACAACATCCTTATGCAGGATGTGGCCGCGGGCCTGATTGATCCGATCGGCCAGGCCGTCGAGCAGCATGGCGATCAGCTGGTGCCGATCGGCCCCTTCGATACTGCCCTGCACACTGGTCTGGCGGTACAGAGAACTGGCGTTTCGCATCATGGCGTAGCTCATGGCGCTTCCCTAAGTGTCAGTTTTTGCTGCTGCTGTTGTTGTTGAGCGATGCCAACGACTGGGTAAGAAAGGAACTGGTGTTGTTGAGCGACGTCATCATGGTGCTCAGATTTGTGTATTGCTGGACCAGTTGTTGCTGGTAAACCGCCATACGCGCGTTCAACGCAGTCGTCTGGGTGCCCAGGTTCGTGACGTCGCCGTTGAGGCTGTTGATCCGGCTTTGCAGGATTCCGCTGCCGCCGTTGTAGTTGTTGACCAAGGTGCTGAGCTGAGTGGCCAAACCGTTACTGCTGGCGAACAGGTTCTGCACCGCTGACGAATTATTGGTCAGCGCCGTGCTCAACGTCTGCGCGTTGAGCGACATGGTGCCGTCGGCATTGCGGGTGATGCCGAGACTGGCCAAGGTGCCAATGCTGTTGCCGTGGACCGAGCCACCCAGCACGTTTGAAAGCTGGCTCTGGATCGAGTTCATCGTCGAGTCACCCAGCAGCACACCTGCCGCACCACTGGTGGGGTCGAAACTGTTCAGCGTACTGACTATGTTGGCGTACTGGTTGTACGCGGTGACGAAGTCGTTCACCGCTGTGGTGATCGGCCCCGTGTTCTGCGCCACCGTAAGTTGCGTGGTACCGGTGGCGGTCAGGTTCATCGTCACGCCGGTCAAGACACCGCTGACGTTGTTGGAGGCACTCGACGCCGGAATGCCGTCGATCGTCAGCTTGGCGTCAGCCGCCTCGTTGCTGCCGGGCGTAGCAAGCGTCGTCGCCAGCGCGCTGAGGCCACTGCTGCTACCGCTACTGGCGCTGATGGTGAACGCATTCGCCACACCGGTGCTGGTCGATGTCAGCACTAGCTGGGAGCCGTTCGTGCCCGCGACGACGGTGGCCGAAACACCCGGATTGCTGGTTGAGTTGTTGATCGACGTGGCGATGCTCGACAGCGTGTCGGTGGCAGAGACCGAGATATTCATGGTCTTGCTGCCCACGCCGATGCTAAGCGTGCCGCTACCCACCGCCGCCGTGCTGGCCACGGCGCTGCTCGTCCGCATCTGCGCTGTCGCCAACGAGGTGACATCGATGCTGTACGTACCCGCAGACGCGTTGGGCAGGGTTGTCGCCGAACCCACCGCGGTATTCGCGAACGTGGCGCCAAAAGTCGAATAGGTCGTACTGGAAGTGAGCTCCGACAACGCCGATTGCAAGCCACTCAACGCCGTGCTAAGGCCCGTCAGACCGGCGATCTGGTTCTGATCCTCCTGCGTCTGCGCCGTGATCTGCGCCTGTGGACCCGCCTGCTCCGCGTTGACCAGCGCGCTGATGATCGAATTTACGTCCAGGCCCGTGCCCAGGCCGAGCGAGCTCAGCAGGCCGGTGCCGCTGATGCTGGCAAGGCCGGTGCCGCTGGCGGAACCCGTGCTACTCGACGGAGGCGTAGTCGTCGTGCTGGGTGTCGATGAGGTGCTTGAAATGCTGGTCATGCAAGGCCTCGCAAGATGGATGGTCGAAACATCACAGTTTCACTGCGGTCCGCCAAGCTGCCGGCAAAGCCCACGCCAGATGCGAAAGCTTTACCCGCCACTCGAGCGTGTTTTCTGGCGGCAAACCGCACCGCCAGAACGCACAAGCAAAAAGCTGGCCATGGCGATGCCGCCATGGCCAGTCGAAGCAATTACTGCAGCAGCTTGAGGATGCTCTGCGACTGCGAGTTGGCCGTGGCCAACACCGAGATACCGGCCTGCTGCAACACCTGCGACTGACTCAACTTGGCAGTTTCCGCAGCGAAATCCGTATCCTGGATCGAGCTTTGCGAAGCCGTGAGGTTGGTCTGCTGCGCGCCAAGGGTGGCAATGGTCGACTGGAAGCGGTTCTGCACCGCACCCAGGTTGCTGGAGAAGGTACTGACCGCAGTCAGCGCCGCATCGATACGCGAGATCAGCTGGTTGGCATCATCCACCGTCAACACATCGCTACCCTGCAGCGAACCGCCCGCCGCGATGCTGTTGCCCGCGGTATACGAGCCGGTTGTGGCCGCAGTACCCGCCGCGCCAGTGACACCGTTATAGGTTGCCGAGGCAAGTACACCGCCACCGCTACCGGCCACGGAAGTGGAGGACGCCGCACCACCCGAGACCGCCAGGCTGCCGGCAGAGAAGATGTTGACGCCACCGCTGGCGTTGACCGCCGCGCTGACACCCGACAGGCCGGTCGCATTGATGGCGTCCGCCACGTCCTGCGCAGATGTTGCGGTGCCGGACAGCGTCACGCTGGCGCCGTTGGCGCCGCTGATGCTGATGGTCGACAGGTCGAGCGTGGTGGCGTTGCCGGAGGCGTCGACGAAGTCGCCACTCAGGTTGGCAGTGGAGACTTCCGAGATCTGACCCATCTGGCCGGTGGTCACACCCTGACCCAGCGTCAAGTTGATGGTCTGACCCACGTTGGCACCAATCTGGAACGAAAGGCTGCTGGTCGAACCATTCAGCACATTGGTGCCGTTGAAGCTGGTCTGGTTGGCAATACGGGTAATTTCCGACAGAAACTGCTGTACGGAAGTATTGATGGCGGCGCGGTCAGAAGACTGGAACGTACCGTTGGCAGCCTGCACCGCCAAGTCGCGAATGGACTGCAGGTTGGAGGTGACCTGGGTCAGTGCCGAACCCGCGGTCTGCGCCAGGTTGATGGCGTCGCTGGCGTTCTGGCTGGCCTGCGACAGACCGCCGATCTGGGTCTGGAAGCGGGTCGCGATGGCGAAGCCGGCAGCGTTGTCGGCGGCGCTGTTGATCTTCAGACCCGAGGACAGATCCTCGGTGGCCGTGTTCAGTTCGCTCGACGACTTGTTCAGATTGTTCTGTGCTTGCAGCGAAGAAATATTGGTATTGAGGACGAGTGACATGGAAGTCTCCTTGGAACCGGTGATCGGTTAATACAGTTGAGTTCATTCCGGCGGGGCTTTGAATGACAGAAGTTCCAACCGCCTCGGGAAGTTTTTCGGCACCGCCAGGAAATACTTGAGAGCTCGTCGCGTCGATCCGGCACATGCATGGGCATCGGCGCCGGAACGCCGCTCCCGCTGCCTCCAGGTTTGTCGGCAATGACGCTCCGAAAACGCGCGCGACTGATGCGTCCGCGTGACCTCACGCGGACCGACGGTTGGCATCAAGCTTGCTGACGACTCCCCATGGCGATGCTGACGCGACGGAAAACCGTCGCCACGGCATCGGCTCTGACACTGCCGAACAACCATAGGGAAACGCCACGATGTCATCGATCGCCACTCGGCAACGAGCGCACTCCAGTGATTCGTGCGAGCGCTCCTTCATGTTGTATGCGGAGCACATCCGATGAGCACGCCCAGCAGGATTCCCCTGTTGGTGGCGCAGCTGCCCGATGCCGATGCCTTGCTTCCCTATTTACGTCAGATCGATGCCAATCGCTGGTATACCAACTTTGGCCCCCTGGCGATGCAGCTTGAGCAACGCTTCGCGGCGAGCTTCGCCCCAACTCTCACCGCACCAACCGCCATCACCGCAGCCAGCGGCACCGCCGGCCTCGAACTGGTGCTGGGCGCCCTGGAGCTTCCGCCCGGGTCCAGCGTGCTGCTGCCGGCACTGACTTTCGTCGCTACCGCCACCGCAGTGATTCGTGCCGGCTATCAGCCATTGATCGGCGACGTCGACGCATCGACCTGGCTGCTTACGCCGGAGACCGCACGCGAATATGCCGCAAACCATCGCGTCGCCGCCGTGATGCCCGTTGCCACTTTCGGCAATCCACAGGATGTCGAAGCCTGGGATGCCTTCGTCGCGGACACCGGCATACCGGTCGTGATCGATGCCGCGGGCGCGTATGGCAATCAACGCATCGGCCGGCACTGCCATGTCGTTTTCAGCTTGCACGCGACCAAGGCGCTGGCCGCCGGCGAAGGCGGGCTGGTCGTGAGCCATGACACCGAACTGGCTGCGCGAGTACGACGACTCAGCAATTTCGG